>NZ_JBRAGO010000128.1:0-11331 GCF_052746595.1 Leptodesmis sp. | reverse complement strand
CCTTAACCCCCACCTGCTACGCGAGGATGGGGGAGTGCAGGCTGATTTCGTTCAACCTTTGCCTCTATGCGGATCTCTTACCCCCTCTCTGCTTCAGAATCTGAAACCCGCACCCGTATTCTCAAGTCGGCTTTACGATTATTCTCTCGTTAGGGCCATGATGGCACGATAACTCGTGATCTGGCAGAAGCGGCGAATGTTGCTGAGGGCACCCTATTTCGCCACTTTCCCAATAAAAAGGCGATTCTCATTGAAGTCGCGACTCAGGGGTGGGTGGAGATTCTTACTGATCTGCTTATGGAATTGAGTAGCATGGAGAGCTACAAGGCCGTGGCCCAGGTGATGAAGCGACGGATGATACATCTGCACGATAATGCGGATATGTTGCGGGTGTGCTTTATGGAGGCCCAGTTTCATCCGGATTTGCGGGATCACATTCAGACGGAAGTGATTGCCAAAATGACCGATGTGGCCGAGGCATTTTTTCAAACGGCAATGGATCAGGGCATCTATCGGCCAATGGATGCCAAGATGGTAGCTCGTGTATTTTTGGGGATGTTTGCGATCGCGGGGTTCAGCCAGAGCACGATTATGCCCCCAGGAGCCGCCGCTGCCGAAATGCAATCCATGGCAGAAGGATTAGCGGATATTTTCCTGCATGGTGTCCTGGCTCACCCCGAATCTTAAGTTTTTAGGATGTGTGACGCGTTAGCCGTAATGCATCAAGGCTTGAAGGATGCATCGCGATGCTCTACCAAATCCTACGTGGGAATTTGAGTGGTGAAATGTGAGATCTTTGCCAGAATATAAAGCCGTCAGGAGGCAAGGGCATGACCACCAAGCAGACACTCACTTTTGACGAGTACTTGATCTATGAAGAGTTAGACAGAATGACCGATCGCAAGTCACTGCCCCAAGTCCTGAAACAACGGCGGGAGAAGTTAGCTACCCAGTTTCCGACTCCCGTGCTGCTGTGGTCCGGTCAAAGTAGTTCTCGCAATTTTCCGGCGAATATCTTTCCGTTTCGGGCCAGCAGTCATTTTCTTTACTTTGCCGGATTGCCGCTGGAAAATGCTGCCATTCGTTTAGAGCAGGGAAAGTTGACTCTATTTATGGACGCTGGCAGTCCGGCGAGTACTCTCTGGCATGGAGAATCACCAACCCCAGAGGTGATCGCAGCCCAGATGGGAGCTGACGCTGTTTATCCACTGGCTGATCTGGAACGCATGACCGCAGGCTGTGCCACGATTCCAGTTCAGGATAGGGCTACTCAAGCGCTGCAATCTCAACTGTTGAACCGGGCGATCGCTCCTATTGATGCATCCGACTCCCTAGATCGGCAGTTAATGCAGGCGATCGTGGCGCTCCGTCTGGTTCATGACACCTATGCTCTGGCAGAATTACGTCAGGCAGCGGCGATCAGCATCCAGGCTCACAAAGCGGGAATGAGGACGACCCCAACAGCGAAGACGGAAGCGGAAGTGCGGGCGGCCATGGAAGCCGTAATTCTGGCCCATAATGCAACGACGGCTTATAACAGCATTGTCACCGTTCATGGCGAGGTGTTGCACAACAATCACTATCACCATGATTTGCGATCGGGCGATCTACTGTTAGCTGATGTGGGGGCAGAAGTTGCCTCCGGTTGGGCCTCGGATATTACCCGCACCTGGCCCGTTTCAGGAAAATTTTCCCCGACTCAGCGATCGCTGTACGAGGTGGTGTTACATGCCCACGATCGCTGTATTGCCGCGATGCGTCCGGGGGTGGAATACCGGGATATTCATCTGCTGGCGGCTCAGACCATTGCCGAAGGATTGCTGGATCTGGGAATTTTATGGGGCAAGGCTGAGGACTTGGTGGAGCGAGATGCCTATGCCTTATTTTTCCCGCATGGGGTGGGCCACCTGCTGGGATTGGATGTGCATGATATGGAAGATCTGGGGGATCTGGCCGGCTATGCGGAGGGCAGAACGAGGAGCGATCGCTTTGGCCTCTGTTATCTACGGCTGGATCGTCCGTTGCAACCGGGAATGCTGGTGACGATCGAACCAGGCTTTTATCAGGTGCCTGCGATTCTCAGTGATCCCGATCGACGAGAAACCTATCGTGATGTGGTGAATTGGGAGCGGTTGGCGGAATTTCAAGATGTGCGGGGAATTCGGATTGAGGATGATGTGCTGGTGACGGAAACGGGTACAGAGATATTGACGAAGGATTTGTCGACCCAGGCGGATGCGATCGAGCAATTGATTAGCCATTGAGATTGCCTTCAGCTTCGATCGTTAGCCCCCAAAATTCTTCTACTGGAAGGTGCCATTTAGCATTTACTTGCCAAAGACCTCTGCATAGCAGGCAATCGCAGCTTTCACATCAGCCAAGACTCCTTCATAAGTTTCTCCCTGCCCAACGATCGCGCCCACAATGCCAACAGGATAGGCAACATATCCATCCGGATGTTTCTCAATCACAATTTTGAACTGTCTTATGAGAATTACTTATTGCAGTATGAGGCTGAGCATAATCTATTGCTGGGAATTTCTCATACGTTGTTGCATGATCCCGATCACTATCCTGACCCTCCTTATCTGGTCGCTCGTACCACTGACGACAACAGTGAAATTCTTAACTCGGGCGAAATTGGTAGCTTTTGCGAAAGGTCATCTCAGGTTGGCAACAGAAGCGGATCACTCTTTATTGCTGAAATGGTTTGCGGTGGCTTCCGCTGTGACTAGTAAATTCATTTCGTAGTGGCGTACTCGCAATTGGGTCACAAACGGTTGCATTACAGAACGTCTACCTCACCCAACAGTGAACTGGTGGTTTCAAACAAGACATAGAGGGAGAGATTGCCCTGGAGCCAGTCCTGAACAGCAGTGCGAAAGATTGCCAGCAAGGTATTCCAATCTTTGGGATTGGCTGTGGCAAAGTTTTCTGGCTGGGTATAGAGCAAGATGTGGCCTTTGTCGCTGAGTTGATCGAAATCTGTCAGACAATCTTCAAAGGCATCCCAGTTATAGCCAAAATAATCTGGAAACTGGAGGGCTTGCGCTGCCGCTTGCAAAAATTCTGTCTTAGTGGCGATGTTTTCCCCGTCCAGGCAGATCAGGTGCAAATTATGGTTCTGACAGAAAGTTGCCAGAGCCTCGCGATCGATAGGGGGTGGGACGCGATACAGACCAGGAGGGCGATTGCCTGCTAGAGCAATCGTAATTTTATTCATAAAGGCATTGATGCTATAGAGAGTGATTTTGTCAGTCAGTGATTTTGAAATTGATTGCGATTCCTCGCTCGTAGGTTCCTTTTCAACAAGTTGCCGCATATAAACCTTGTTCAAGTCCAGAACCGTAGTTTCTCTGATAGGAAAACTCCAGTTCTCTAGCTGGACTTGGTTTAAACTCTTTAGCTTCGTTAGCAGACTTTTACCGGGGGACTTCCCTCCGGCCCCTCGCTTTTTGGGGGCCTAACTCCCCCACGCCCCCCGAAAGGTATTTCTTGCCTGCACCTAAAGTCTCTCGTAGACCAATACAATTTGGGTGTACCAAAGACTTTTACACCGACTATCAATCCCTTCTGGAGGGGGTTCGGGGGACGCGGCCGTCCCCTGATTTCGGGGGGTTTGGGGGCAGCCCCCCAAGGGTCGGATCTAGCGAGACTTACGGGATACACAGCAGCCTTGGAGGAAGATCGGGAGTTTCTGTATGCTCAGTTTAATTCTGTCTGTTTACTTAGACCTTAAAATTTGACTCTGACAAAACTCTGGTAATGGTTGCCCGTATAATAGTATTCCTGGCTCTGGCCTGTGACAATGCGGCGTGCGCCCCGATCGCGAGAACCGGGAGTGGGGACAGTGTATTCCCGGTAGTAACCATAGGGTTTAAAGGGCAACCGTTGTTCTCGATTACCAAAAACCGTGCCATCTTTTCGATAGGGAAATGGCCCTCCTTTTTGAATCAACTGGATCGTCGTTTTGACTTCAACCGGCAGTTGAGTGATGGCAACAATAGGGATTGACGCTGGTTTACGAGCCAGAGTAAATCCTGCACTATTGGTCACAGGGAAAGCAGAAAGCGGAACGGCAACCGTTGTCCCTAGACAAAGAGCTGTCAGGGTGGACAACAGGAAGCGAGTGCCTTGATGCATCAGAGTCATGCCGCAAGTGTCAAACGAGTGACACTCAACTGAAGGAATGCTTCAGTTTACACGGTGACGGGAACATTGATTCCAGCCATAGCAGCTTTGCGCTTTTCAAAGACCTGCACCACCCCTTTGATGATGGTTTCCACTACGGATCGATCGCACAGTGCCAAAAATTCCTCTGGGCCGATCGTCTTTTTGAAGTACTCCTTCGCCTGCACCAGTAGCCGTTTCGCTTCATCAAAGCCAATGGATTTAATGATGTAGGTGGCTACGGGAGAATTGCGAACATCATAACTGGAGGACTTGCTGCGGCCTTTCTCTAGTAGCGCCAAGACTTCGTGTTCCAGATCATTCGCTGGCAGCACAGTGACAGGAATCCGAGGCAGGAAGTTCTCCAATTGGGCACCAGGTAATCCTCGTCCGGGTAGCTCACCCATGATGGTTGCTAAGGGAATGTCTTGGCCGATCCGCTGAGAAAGGGCTTCAATCACCGCGATCGACAACAACTTACTGCCCAGATAGAGCCGTGCCACTTCCAGATTCTTTTGAGTTTGAGTAATCAACCGTTGATAGGTGCCTGGATCCGGTTCATTCCGATACCGCTGAAAGACGAGTTCGGGCTTCAGGAAATTCATAAAGCCTTCCATCTTTTGTAAGGACGTGCGGAAGCCAGAAACAGTGTAGAGATTCGCGCTCAGGTCGTGATTGGTTTCTGGCATCAGGTTCCAGGTATTGTCCAGAAACTCGGCTGAAGACTCATAGGCAAAATTTTCCACATCCCGATTGGCCAGCCGTACCGCCCGCTCCACCACTTCATGCACCTCAGTTTCACTCCAGCCCAAACCAATGTTTTGATTGGTTTTCACTAACCGATCGAACAGCAGTTCAGCCGCACTTTGCCCTGCATCAGATTTAGGCCGAAAAGGAATGGTGGCTTCAATACAAGCAGAAATTTTGGCGATCGCATCCAGGGGCAGGGCGTGTTCTAAACATTTGGCAGCAACGACGGCACTGAGAAATTCGTTTTGTCCCGCTACGGGCATCAGAGTTTGCCCAGGAGTAAAGCCAAAAATCTGAGATACCAGTTCAAACAACGGATCGTTGGGCAGTTGACAGCGTTCTAGAATCACTAGTTGGCCACCAATCTCTTTCACAAAAGGGGAAATGTAGCGGCTAACATTGAAACTTACCCACTGATCCACCTGTACATACACTAGATCGTGGAATAGCGCTGATAAGACCTCGATCGCGTCCCCGGTTTCCCCCACCTCAAAGATATGCTGGGGCGTATGAAAGTATCGCCAGGGGCCAGACATGGTTTGAATGATGAGTTCAGCCGTAATCGACAACTGGGCAGGATCTGCTGTGCCGTTGAGTTGCCGGATAGAGCGATTTAATTCATCAAAACAACGCTCATAATCTTGCCCAAATCCCTGATCTTGTCCTGAACTCATGGCAGAGTCTCTACTCATCTTGAGTGCGGTGCACTGGGTTTTTTGAAATGGTATCAGGAATAGTTCGAAGTTGTGACATAACTTGATACCGTTGTGGAAAAGCCTCCTGCCGTGTGTTTGCCCCTATATCTAGTTTAGGTCTCAAATTCCGTCAAGAGTACTGCATCCCCTCACCTCCAGGATGCCCAGAAGTGAGGAGACAACACACAACGTGCTGATTTATGTGTAGCTCAAGGGATAGATACTAAGCCAAATTCTGCTCCACCACTTTAACTAGCGCTTCCGTCCACTGATTCACCAGTTGATGAGTCACAGCTTCGACCATGACCCGGATCAGGGGTTCTGTTCCCGATGCTCGTACCAATACCCGTCCTTGATTTCCCATGGCTGCTTCTGCCTGGGCGATCGCACTTCTCAATGGTTCACACTCCTGCCACTGCAGGCGACGGACACGATCTTCCACGCGCACATTTTTCAGCTTTTGGGGATAGGTCTGGAAGCTTTGATTGACCAGATCGGCCAGAGATAGGCCCGATTGTTGAATTAATTGCGCCAGGTGGAGAGCCGTTAGCAAACCATCGCCACTCACACCAAAGTGCCTGCAGAGGATGTGGCCGGATTGTTCTCCCCCCAGGACAGCTCCATGACGCAGCATTTCCGCATGGACGTACTGATCGCCCACCGCTGCCCGGATTAGAGTGCCTCCCTGTTGTTCCCAGGCCCGCTCAAATCCCAGGTTGGACATCACCGTTGCGACGATCGCTTGACCGGGAAGCCGATTTTCCTGTCGTAGCACCATGCCCCACAAGTAGAGAATGTAGTCCCCATCCACGGCACGGCCCTGATTATCGACTGCCAGAACGCGATCGGCATCGCCATCAAAAGCAAATCCTAAATCTGCCCTGTGAGTCATCACAGCATCCTTCAAAAGGCCCAGGTGGGTGGAGCCACAGTTGACATTAATGCGATCGCCATCGGGACGATCGTGCAAACAGATCACCTCCGCTCCAAGAGCCTGAAAAACCCTAGGAGCCAGTTCTACCGCCGCCCCCCAGGCTAAATCCAGGACAATCCGCATTCCTTTAAGAGGTGTGGAATCTCCCTGAGCGGTTATTAAAGGCTCTTTTAAGGAGGTGCAGTACTCCCGCAATAACTCTGGTCGTTGATAGCGCTGGCCCCATTTATCTGTGACTACTGATAGTTCAGCCGTCTGGCCTCGCAGGGCTGCTTCAATTTGTTCCTGAGCTTCTAGTGGGAGCTTATTGCCTTGAGCACCAAAAAACTTAATGCCATTATCTTCTGGCGGGTTGTGGCTGGCAGAAATCATCACGCCACCGATCGCCTCTGTGCTAGAAGTGAGATGGGCAACCCCTGGAGTCGGGCACAGTCCCAGATCCCATACTTCCAGGCCTGCTGCCGTCAGTCCAGCCGACAGAGCCATTGCCAGCATACTGCTGGAATTGCGAGAATCCTGTCCAATCACCACAGGCCCTGGTTTGGTCGCATGAGTTTGTAATACCTGTCCTGCCCAAAAGCCAAGCTGAAGCACCAGTGCAGGAGTCAGCAAATCTCCGGCCCGTCCTCGAATCCCATCAGTACCAAATAAGCGGTTTTCTGGGAGGGATAAGGTTCCCCACTCCAACCTTGATTTGATAACTGGAATAGTGGCCTGTCCCTTACTTTTCTGGGGTAGCCATGTGACTAAAGAGTCCCGCAAATCCGATTGAGCTGTCTGAACCCCATTTATAGATGGATTCAGAACACCAGACTCCTGAGTTTTCACAGGGGATGAAACCATACCTACAACTCCACACACTACACACAGAGGAAGATAACACTTTCTGTAACTAATGGAGCTTATTCCCAAAGTCTCCAGGTCTCAACTTTCATGCAACCAGTTGATAGCCAGACTTTTTGCTGCTCATTGCCAGGTTTGCAGGACACCCTGTATATGGAAATTCTCAAGTAGAAATTCTCAATGACTACCTTTCACAAAGGATTTGCTGTTTCTAGAGGATAGCCTAGAGGCAAACAGGCGTTAAGTGATTCTACTGGACTTTATTGATACTTTATGAGCCGTTGATCATGTATAGAAATCAAACGAAAAGCCTTCTAAACCAAGGCCAACTAGAGAACGGTCATTTTCCTAACTGAAAGAAACTATGGTTCTGGACTTGGGCAAGGCTTAGCCAAGGTTGGCATCTATTGCTGGCACTAAAGAAATTGCTATTTTTTGCCGTCTAATTATCTCAAGTTGCCTACGGGCAGTATCAGACCTAAACTCCCACTTCCTTTAACAGCGCCTGCATCATTTCCCACGTCAACCCTTGTTGAATGTAGTGAGGCATATCGGGATTGTAGGGACTATAGGCGCGATCGATCTGAATAATCTCTGCATGAGCCGGAAGGACTGGAATATCTGGATCAAAGGCAGTAGAGCACATCAGGGAACTGGAAAAGCCTTTAAAGACCATGATCTCATCCGGTTTCCCATTCACCTCAGCCTTTACGAGAAGCACTTCCTGAGGGTGTTTGAGAGTGTACTGTTCCAGTCGAAAAAGGGGGGTCATACGAGCCTCTATAGTCCGGCAGCAGAACGGCCCTGCTTGCCCAAGCGAAAAAATACAAAATAGGCTAGATAGACAACATAAACTCCTAAAGCCAGGGCAGCCAATAATCCCAGGGTGTAAGGCTTCATCCCTGCATTGAAAAATTCTCGGAAGAGCCAGGGAGCATCTAACCAGATCCGGCAGAAGGACTGATCAACCATTGCTTTGGAAGGTAGAAATGCACAGCGCAGTGCTGGGGCCAGAGCGATCGCGCTCACTAGGCAATATGCGCTGATCCCCCAACGCCAGGCTCTAACAGCCAAACCTAGCCGCTTCTGAGGCAACTCAGTAATCTCCTCGTTCAAATCCACCCAGAACCAGAGGGAAATGGGGATCAAAATTCGGGCAAACCATGCAGCAAAAAAGCCCACTGGAACTGCGCCAATCATGAGATAGATGGCGATCGCTATCAAACTGGCCACTCGCCAATAGATGAATAGCAAATGCTGTACCGCTTCTGATTTCTCCACCAAGGCCCAGATCAAGAGAGCCAGCGGACAGATAACGGTGAATAACAGCGCCAATCGATAATCAGTCCAGATGAGAGAAGGGAGCCAGGGAGGGCTTTGCATAGGGATGGATGCTCAACAATCAAACGCTAGAATTGCCAAAAGCCAGACCGAAAAAATGAGTAGCCAGAATGCTCTTTAGCATTTAAGCTACTCAAACTTCGGAGAAATACGAAAATGAACGATTAACAGCCTTAACATCAGGAGAAAATCACTCCTTAGTCGTCATAAATCCGGCATTCAACGGCTTCTGGATTATCGTCGCAATACTGCTCCAGAGAATTCTTGGGCTTCGTCTGCCGCTGATGAGACGCTTCAGCCTGCAGTTCCTCAACGGCATCCCAAGCCGCTGCACACTCAGGAGAGGTGCTACCTTTTACATCGCAAACGGCACGGGCCTGTTGCAACTCTTCATCAATTTTTTGCTGAATGTCACTCATGAGATCTGTCTGTTAGTGATACAGAGGTAATAGCATATTAAGGACTCCCTAGCCGAATCTCTTAAGGTTTGCATCCGGTTTTAGCGGGCAAACAGACCGGCTAAGGTATCGACGTAACATAATGTTAATGCCAAACTAGCCTGAAGTCACTCGATTTGTGTTGTACGAACCCGGTAGTCTTTCGTCCAACATTCTGTAAAAATGTCTCCTAAAGTAAAGAATGCAGCCTAAAGCGGGAATATCGCTAAAAGCACGTCTTTAAGTCAAGGTTAATCCAGCATAATTTGATTTGGTAGTTTGCACGGGTCAGATGGAGAGATGTGATGGCAGTACCGACAGGAACCCCAACCCAATGGGTTAGTGCCTTATCCACCCGCCCTTCCCTGGAAGCCGCGATCGCAGAAGTCGTGCAGCAGACACAGGCCGCATTGCAGACTCCGGCCAACCTGGGGCTGGTGTTTATCTCCTCAGCCTTTGCTAGTGAATATTCCCGGCTCATGCCGCTGTTGAAAGAGCGGTTGCCCGATATTGCCCTGGTTGGCTGTGGGGGCGCGGGCGTAGTTGGGATGAATTCCTACCAACTAATCCGCGAAATTGAAGGAGAACCCGCCCTTTCCCTAACCCTTGCCAGTCTTCCTGGTGTCAACGTTCACTCTTTTCATCTATCCGCCGATGAATTACCCGATCTGGATAGTCCGCCCAATACCTGGGTGGATTTGATTGGCATCTCTCCGGCGGAACAACCCCAATTTATTTTGCTGGCCGATCCTGCATTTGGCCGCTTAAATGACCTGTTGCAAGGGCTGGATTTTGCCTATGCCGGGTCAACCAAAGTAGGTGGATTAGCCAGTGGCAGTACGACGGCTCACGGAGGTGGCCTGTTCTGTAACTACCGCCTCCATCGCGAAGGGATGGTGGGACTGGCCCTCAGCGGTAATATTGTGCTGGATGCGATCGTCGCTCAGGGATGCCGACCGATCGGCGAACCTTATCTGGTGACGGAAGGCGAACGGAATATTTTATTAGCCCTGGAAGAACATCCCAGTTCAACAACTGCGTCTTCAGGTGGGAGTGCTGTTGTATCCCAAAAACGTCCTCCTTTAGAAGTGCTTCAGGAGTTAATTCAAAGCTTAAGTGAGGAAGATCGGGCTTTGGCCCAACACTCCCTGTTTATTGGCATCGCTCAAAGTGAATTCAAGCAAACCCTGGAACAAGGGGATTTCCTGATCCGGCAACTGATTGGCGTAGATCCCAGAGTAGGGGCGATCGCCATTGGCGATCGAATTCGTCCCGGTCAGCGCGTCCAGTTCCACCTACGGGACTCCAAAGCTTCTGCAGAAGATTTAGAGACACTGCTCCACCGTTATCAGCAAACCAGCGGCCCAGAAAAAGGGCCTGCCATTGGAGCCTTGATGTTTTCCTGCACAGGTCGAGGCGAAGGGTTGTACGGGGAAGCTGATTTTGATTCTCACGTCTTCAGCCACTTCTTCCCCACTGTTCCCTTGAGTGGTTTCTTCTGCGCTGGTGAAATTGGCCCTGTTGGGGGTAGTACCTATATGCATGGATTTACGTCAGTGTTTGGAATCTTCCGGCAAACGTAAGCGGAGTCAAGAGTTAAAGAGTTAAGAATTGAAAGTTAAGAGGATGTTTGAGAAGTCGCAATCGATCTGAAAAGGGGTGGTATGCGGTCAAGGATCCCTAAAAACTACCGCAAAACTGTATTTTTAACTTTTAACTCTTAACTTCTTCAGAACTAGCGTTGTGTCGTTATCTATCAGCCGGGGTTGGCCTGTTTCGTCGATCGCACTGCAGCGATTGAAGAACTGACGAACGGCGGGGGGAAAGTGAGGAAAGTCGAAAATGCAATCGCCGTGGGCAACATCAGCCCAAAAGTTCCGCAGGCTGGGCACCAGAGGTTCGGCCTGATCCAGGGACAGATTTAAGGGAGGTTGGGTAAGCAATTGCAGCATGAAGGAGGGCGATCGGAGTCCCAGCCAATCTCGCGAAGTTTGCTGTAAAGCATCCCAACCTGGCACCGACTCCACCCGTTCGGATTGAATTTGCAAGCGGTAATGGCCTTCCTCATCCGCCTGTAAATGCAGAATCCGGTAGGGATGGGGATAGCTGAGTGACATCCTCCCGACACCGATGCTACGCATACGGTGCGGGCTTCCCAAGA
>NZ_JBRAGO010000127.1:0-11717 GCF_052746595.1 Leptodesmis sp. | reverse complement strand
TAGAGCACCGCCCTGTCACGGCGGAAGTTGCGGGTTCGAGCCCCGTCAGTCCCGTAGAAACAATCGCTTATACATAGATCAACCCTTAAAAGTAGTCGGGTGAAATTACCTATGTCAATAGGCAGCCCTGTTCTGTTCGGCTGTAAACCCCTTGAATCCTATTATGTTTGTTCGGGTCGCAGAACTACTAAGTCAGGATAGCGGTTGGCACTGTCGCCCAATCTCAGCATCGGCACTTGCAATTCCAGCCTGTGGATCACGATCAGTATCAGGGACTGCCTCATCAGACAGAACGATTGCCTTACCCATCACTGCTTCAATTCTAGTCAGGAGCGATCGCTTGCGATTACCGACAAATCCTTCAAAGTTGTCTCGTCGAAGTGTAACTGGATCAATAGAATGAGTCAGTAAGATAGCATCCATGCCCGGATCATCCAACTGAACTGCTTTATGGGTTTGAAGCTGTTTCAGGTAAGCACTTGGAGCTTGGCCGCCGATCATATGGTTTGCTTTGTAAGAAAGCAGCATCTTATTGAGTGGCGTCGAAATTGGACATACGACTCGTTTGAGTTGGGTTGAGATTGCAGCAAGCAGATACTTGCTCTGTAGAGAGTCTCATGATTGTTGGCCGAAGCTTAACCAGCTCAAACTCAAATGGTTGAGGGAGGATGCTTCCCGGGAATTCTGTGGGAAGCAAATTTACTATAATCTGTTATGGCGGTTCGTAGGCGTTTCATGCTTCAAGCTGGAACAAGCTTTCTGCTGACGGCAGGGGGCTATGGCCGTCTTCGGGCTCTGCAAAACCCTAATCAGGGCCAATCCAGTCTCAACATCAGCAAAACGTTGGCAGATCAGATTCAAAAGCAGGGCTACCTGAGGGTTGCCACAGAGGATGATTATCCACCCTTTGAGTTTCTACTTAATGGTAAACCCTTCGGTTTTGATCATGAATTGCTGGCTCGTTTACGAGAAGCAGTATCCTTTGAGATTCAACAGGATATTGTGCCCTGGCAGGGAATTTTGCCTGGGGTAAAGCAAGGCCAATACGATGTAGCCCTCTCTGCAGTAGGGATTACCGACGAATGGGCGGAATTTTTGGACTTCACGATGCCGATCGCAGAATCGACGATCGCCTATATCAAACGCAAGGATGACTCCTCAATTCAGGGAGTGAAATTCCTTTCCGGTAAGATATTAGGGGTACAGCAGGGAGGGATATCGATGGCCGCCATTCTTGACTTAGAAGCAAGATTGCAGCAGCAAGGAGGCAAGCTGAGATCGATCAAGCAGTACCAGAGGTTTGCACAAGCTTACCAGGATTTGATCAACCAAAAATTGGATGCAGTGCTCCACAACATCGTGTCTCTCTCCGTATTAGTGGATGGGAAACCTGCCATCTTTGAACTAGGAGAGCGGGTGAGTCGCAAACTCTATGCGGCCTGGGCTGTGAAGAAGGGCAATCGAGAATTGCTAGATTTGTTGAACCAGTTGTTGCAGCAACAACGGGAACAGGGAACACTGGAAGACTCCAGCAGGACTGGTTAAAATGACATTTGACAATCTTTCCCAAGAACCTTTATTGCCTGGTGATTGCCGCATTTTACATGAATACTTCTTTGTTTCGCTGTGTTTCATTGATCCGGTTGACAAACTCCGTTCCTCGAAAGCTGGCTTCTCATCAGCGTAAGTTGTTGCTGCGATCGTTGATTGCTGGCAGTATCTTGTTAGTCAGTTGTGGTGCTTACTATAGCTACCATTTGGTGCGTAATACCATGCTGGAAAGTTTGAAGAAAAATGCCTTTTTTAAACTATATGAAGGTCGAGAAAGCCTGGATCGCTGGCTCTCTAACCAAAAATTTTACGTTGAAATCCTGGCAAATACGGTTCAGGTGCGATCGCTGGATTGGGCCAAAGCAGAACCTTACTTGAAGGCAGAAATCCTGCGATCTAGTGATATCTATACCATTGCCATTGGTAAGCCAGATGGATGGCGTAACGTGATCGGGGGCAAGCCTGCAAATGTAGCTGATCACGCCTATTTTAAAAAAGCAATGGCAGGCATTACCAGTGTCAGTAGTCCGCTGATTAGCCGAGCCAACAAAACTCCAACTATTGTAGTTGCAACTCCGATTCGACAAAATTTTCATACCAATAGTCAACCCATTGGAGAGATTCACAGTCTGGTACGCTTAGATCGCGTGAATTTGGTGGTTAGCAGTTTGCAATATGGCAACCACAGTTATGCCTTTGCAGTTGATTCTCAGGGACGAATTGTAGCTCATGCTGATCGCTCCTATAGTTTTAACCAGAAGCAAGTCCAAGATCCCCAACTGTTGCCAGTAATCCAACACATGCTCAAAAACAAGCAGGGCATGGATCTCATCAAGGTTAACGATCGGATGCAGTATGTGGCCTATCTTCCCCTGTGGGAGGCAGATTGGTCGGTGGCACTGGTGATTCCCAGAGAGAATATTGAATCTCAGTTGCAACTTCTGGATATTATTGCCTTAGTCATGGCTGGTATGGCTGCAGTTCTGCTGATTATTCTGGGGCGGGTGCAGGCCATAGAGCAAAGACATCTCAAGAAATCGAATGAACTTCTGGAAAAGCGGGTGGCAGAACGGACGGCAGAGTTATCCAACGCAATGGAGCAACTGCAGCAATCCCAGCTGCGGATGATTCAAACTGAAAAGATGTCTGCTCTGGGAAATTTAGTCGCGGGGGTAGCTCATGAGATCAATAACCCAGTCAATTTTATTCATGGCAATATTACCTATGTTGATGAGTATGCCAGGAATCTCCTGCATCTGATTGATCTCTATCAGCAGCACTTTCCTACACCCCCAGAGTTAATTCAGAATTACTTAGAAGACATTGATTTTGAGTTTTTAGCTCAAGATTTACCCAAAACCCTGGCTTCCATGAGGGTAGGAACCGATCGCATCCAGCAAATTGTTCTCTCCTTACGAAACTTCTCCCGGTTGGATCAGGCCGAGGTCAAACCCGTGGATATTCATGAAGGCATCGATAGTACGCTGCTAATTTTGCAACATCGTTTAAAGGCTACCCCCAATCAAACGGCTGTCGAGGTAATCAAGGACTATGAAGAACTCCCCCTAGTGAATTGCTATGCCAGCCAACTGAATCAGGTGCTAATGAATATCTTGGTGAATGCCCTAGATGCTATGGAAGACCAGCGTAATCCGAATTTGGATCCAGCGCACCCCTGCACGATTCGGATTCAAACCCGGAAGCTAGATTCGGGGATGGTGCAAATTGCGATCGCAGACAACGGTCCAGGCATGACTCCGGAGGTGCAACAGCGGATTTTCGATCCGTTCTTTACCACCAAACCCGTAGGCAAGGGCACAGGTATGGGTATGTCCATCAGTTACCAGATCGTCGTTGAACGACATCAAGGGAGGTTGTACTGTGTTTCCCAACCTGGAAAAGGAACGGAGTTTTTCCTTGAGATTCCCATCCAGAAAAGCTCTGAAGTTTTTTAGCTAACGGTGCTGTTCAATTGCTGCTTAATTGGATGGATACTGTTTGCTCTTGCCAAACTGCCCCCAGTCGCAAACCCACTTCATAAGGTAATACATTGACGCTTGCATCAGTGTCTAGCAAAGCCATTAATTTTAGAGAGCGATCTCTCTAAGAGGATGCTTTAAAGATGTTTTAAAAGCCAGTCTCTTTTTCACCCTGGCGACTGAAGTCGCGGCTGTACCGAGAAAACCTGCCAACGCAGATTACTGAAAACCTTGATTGTATTGAGTCTGTATCGGCAGATTAGGTGAGTGTAGTCGCGGTTTTAACCGCCAGATGCTTCTAAAACACCCTCTAGCTCAGCGTTATTGGCAAACAAGAGGTATTACCTTGGACAGTCTGATCGCATCTACAGGCGAAGCACACAAGATGAAGAACAAAGGACAACCATGACCAGCTACCAATTTCCCAGTGATTTTTGGTGGGGGGCTGCCACTGCGGCCTATCAGATTGAAGGAGCAGCCCAGGAAGGGGGACGGAAACCCAGTGTGTGGGATACGTTTAGTGCCAAGCCGGGACGAGTCCTACACGGAGATACGGGGATGATCGCCAACGATCACTATCATCGCTATGAAAGTGACATTGAGTGGATGGTAAAACTGGGCATTAAACATTACCGCTTCAGCATTTCCTGGCCGCGCGTGATTCCAGACGGACGGGGAGCCGTGAATGAAATTGGCATTGATTTTTATCGGCGGCTGGTCGATCGCCTGCTGGAAAAAGGCATCACTCCTCATGCCACCCTGTTTCACTGGGACAGTCCCCAGGCATTGGAAGATCGTTATGGTTCCTGGCGCAGTCGAGAAATGGCTCAGGACTTTGCGGATTATGTCAGTGCGGTGGTATCCCGATTGGGCGATCGCATCTGCAGTTGGATGACCATGAACGAAATTGTCTGCTTTACCCACATGGGCTATGAAGTCGGGAAAATTCCACCCCATGCTCCCGGCACGAAAGTATCTACCCAAAAAGAAGTCTGGCAAACCTCCCATCATGCTTTGTTAGCTCATGGTTTGGCCTGTCAGGCAATTCGGGCGGCTTCTCCCCAACCCTGTACCGTGGCCCTGGTGGATAATCCATCTGTGACGGTACCCTTAACGGAATCTCCAGCCGATATTGCCGCTGCCCAGAAAGCATTTCATACCAGTTGGCGAAATGGGGGAATTATTTTTCCGGCCTTAACGGGTCAGTACAGTGCTATTTATCTGGAACAGTTGGGTAAGGATGCCCCGAACATGCAAGCGGGAGATCTGGAAATTATCCAGCAGCCGCTCGATTGGCTGGGGTTGAATGTCTATACCGGAACTTATGTCCGAGCAGCAAATAATGCTCAGGGGTATGAATTTTTGGACTATGCCAGAGGCTATCCCAAACTGCATATGCCCTGGCTCTGGATTGTCCCTGAATCACTGTACTGGGCAGTGCGGCATATTTCAGATGTTCTGAATCAACCGAAGTTGCCCCTTGTGTTTACTGAAAATGGCTGTGCAGCGCAGGATGAATTGACGACACAGGGGGAGATTTTGGACAGCGATCGCATCCTTTATCTACGGCAATACTTAAAATCAGTGCATCGGGCCGTGGCAGAAGGCTATCCCGTAAAAGGCTATTTCGTCTGGAGCCTGATGGATAATTTTGAATGGGCCTGGGGCTTCGATCGCCGTTTTGGCATTTTATACAACGATTACCGAACTCAACAACGCATTCCCAAAGCGAGCTTTCACTGGTATGCAGAATGCATTCGTCAAAATCGAGTTGTATAGAGAATCTTGTCAAAAAGCAAAAAATCTGGGTTAAGCAACGGGTTGAATCATTCCGTTTATCATAGCTTCCATGAATCGTTCAATAGCGGCCATTTCTTTAGCATCAGCCTGGCTATCCTCTAAGAGTTGATAAAGATTCCGTTCAACAGCCATTGGTAGCACACCCGCTTCTAACACTTGTTCAACAACTTCGACTAATTGTGTCGCTGATTTCATCACTACAACACCTTTATGACAATAGGACGAATAGGAAATCCAGAAAGCTTGATTCTTAAGTAAGATTGAATCTGGTTTGATTCAACTTTGTGATGTTATTAATATCACTTCCTTAAAGGTGGATTCCAGTAATAACCCCAAGTTCAAGCCTGTGATGTTTTGTTCATGAACCAGTGACGAGCAGGCTTGAGCAATAGTGACGCAGATCAGCTACCAAGTGACCATGAATGAATGACACAGGACAAAAGTCATTCCTACGCCATTAGGCTTTTGTAAATTTCTGAGACGCCTAATACAAGTCGCCAGAAAAAATCTGTAGCATAAACTACAGATTCAAGGATAAATCTATATGAGTTTGCGATTTCATCGATCTACTTCTGTGCCATCCCAACCGGGATTCGCTTCTACTCCCCTGTCCTGGGAGAAACTCCGCAATTTGTCTCAGCTCACTCTTTGTGAATGGGAGCCTTCTACCTAGGTGAAGGTATTTAATCTACCTACCGCCTTTTCTTTTGATGAAGCCTTACTACTCTGTCAAACTTCAGCAAACCACTGGCTAGCCTGGATTCCTGATTACGGCGAGGTTTTACTTCACGCGGATGAATTTTGCGATTTAGTTGAAGCGTGAGAGATGGTGATGGCCATGAATGCCAGCTATTGTTCCATTGTGCCCCTCGTCTTCTGCCTTCCGCCTGGAGTTTAGACATAGGCTGAAAAGCTCATCATTCCTCACTTTCCAACATTTCTAATCTTTTCAAAAAAATTCGTGCCTTTTTGCAAAAAGCGCCTATAGTAGGGGGCATTTCACAGTCATGTGTGGTTTGAACCGTGATGATTCCTTCCTTTCCCGAATGTAATCACTCTCTCGTCAAGTCCCTGGCCCATTACAGCGACCAGGAGTTGTTGACCTTATTTCAGCGTCATACCGATGCGGGCCAGTACTTCACAGCTATCTTCTGTCGCTACAGTGCAATGGTGTATACCCTGATTCGGCATTCGGCCCGATCGCCCGTCCAGGCAGACTACCTGTTTGCCACCACCTGGCGACATATTTTTTACGAGTTAAGTGAACTAGATCTCCGACATCTAGGAGAAGAATCGGGCTTTACTTTGCAAAGCTGGTTGTTAAATATCACCGCCATTTGCATGAATCAAACTGAACTGCCGCCCGTAGAAGCAATTCACTACAACCTGCAAGCTGCTCCACCTCCCCTCTGGTGTTACATGGAGCGAGCACTGGAATATATGCCACCGATTCTGCGGCTGATGGTGCTAATGGCGCAGACGTTTGGTTGGAGCGAAACCCGAATTGCAGCTTATCTGCAGGCTGAGGGGGATGCCATGTCTCCCACAGAAGTACGGGTGCGTCTGCAGGAAGGCTATCGATTGTTAGAAGAAAGTTTGCCGGAAGATGTCCGGGCTATCTATCTGGCTGGGAATACTTGGACGCAGGACAACCAGTTAGCGACCAAATAACCTCTTGGGGAATAGACGATCGCTAACGGGTGTGTAACTCTGTTAGTAGACGTTTTAGGGATTTTGGATTTTAGATTTTGGATTTTGGATCAGTCTGAAATGAGAGTCGAAACTCTAATACCGATTCAAATTGCAGATTGAGCAGATCGAAGGGTTGCAGTTGAACTCTAGCAGCATTCTGCAATCTAAAATCGCAAATCGAAAATCTATAAAATAATCTGAGATCCGCTCAGGAGGTAAGCCTATGAATCGTTGGGTTTCTGGATTCGATCGCTCCAGGGCTTGCATGGGAAAAGCTGGGGCGATCGTAGTTTTATCCCTGCTGGGAGCGGTGGCTCTCCTGCCCAATGAGGCGCAGGGGCAGAGCTTGAATCAGCAGATGACGGTTTACCTGAATAGTGGTAGCCGCAGTCCGCAGCGAGATATGGCCGATCAACTGATGGGGGTGGGGAAAGCCCACGCGGATATGGAAGATTGGCGGGGAGCGATCGTCTCCTGGCAACAGGCCCAGCAGCTTTATTTGCAAGCCGGAGACATGGACGGTCAGGGGCTGGCTTTTAATTATCTGGCGATCGCCTATGCTCACCAGGGGCTACCGCGAGCCACGGAAGATGCTCTGCGTCGGCAACTGGCCGTTTCCCGTGATCAGAGGGATTTCAACACTCAAATTTACGCCAATAACAATCTGGGACAGGCACTGGCTCCCAGAGCAGGGGGCAGTCCGGCGGCTGGAAGTCTGTTTATTGAAGGGTTGGATGTGGCTTCCAGTGTGCGGAACCATCGTGGCGAAGCACATACAGCCCAAAATATGATCTGGTTGGCCAACAGTCTAAATCAGCCCGAACTCAATACTCGTGAGTATGAAATGGCGTTTCTCCCGCCCTCCGAGTGGGTCGCCAATCCTATTAGCTATGGGATCAAACTGGGGCAGCACGGTGATGTCCGGATGGCCGAGCAGCGCTACTACATGGCAACTCAGTTTTATGGCGTAACAGAGACAATGGCTAAAGTCGGAAATAGTCCTGCGCTACAGCTTGCTGCCCTCGATCGCTTAATCAAGGCATATCGAATCATGGGACGGTATGACCTGGCCAGAGATGCCCTGGATGAACGGCTGCAGGTAGTGCAGAAATTGGGCCGACCGCAAGAAGAACTGGCAATCCTGACCCTGCAGGGAGAACTGAACCGGGAGATCGGTCGTAATTTGGTCGCTCAAAAGTATTACGAGCAGGCACTGGCAGTTGCCAAGCGTCTCAATAATCAACAGCAGGCTGACCTGATCCGGGGCCAACTCGCAGCCCTGGAGAATGAAGTCAGGAAATAGCGATCGCTATACTGGGAACTACCAGATTAAGGGAACAGTCACCTAGTTTTACCCCTACATCGTTCAGTCTCTCTCATTACGGTATTCACTATGCATCTTTCTCGTCTGGTACGTCAGGGATTAGCCTTCCTGTTGGGTTTGACTATGACCCTTGGCGTTGGGGTTTTGACTCCAGAAACTGCGAAAGCATTGCCCTGGCAGCAACTGATTTTAAATGGCATTCAATTGTTGCAGTTAAACACCCTATCGTCACAGCAACGGGTTCAGCTAGGGGAAAGCATTCATCAACAGGTCACCAGCAACTACCGCATCAATACCAATCCTCAAACCAATGCCCTGGTGAATCGCATTGGGCAACGCTTGGTGTCTGCCAGCGACTGTTCCCAATATCCCTTCCGCTTCTATGTCGTGCAGGATTCTCAAATCAACGCCTTCGCTACTACAGGCGGCTTTGTTTACGTCAACACGGGCACCATTAAAGCCGCTGATACGGAAGATCAGTTAGCATCCGTGATGGCTCATGAAATTGGCCACATTTGTAATGACGATTTGGTGAAACGGTTGAAGAAGACCAGTTTGGCTCAGGGCGCTTTGACTGCAGCTGGGATGGATCGCAATGCCCTGGCGGGAATCGCTTACAAACTGGCTGTCGATCTACCCAATAATCGCCAGGATGAATTTAATGCCGATACGAAGGGACTTCAATATCTCACCCGTGCTGGATACGATCCACGTGCTATGCCTGCCTTTCTGAGTAAATTATTGCAATCCCCATCTCCCCCAACCTTTTTGAGTAACCACCCCAGCACCCGCGATCGTATTGCCGCTCTGGAACAAAAAATTAATCAGGGCACCTATTAAACCCGGTCAGTTCCCCATCCTTTTGCGACCAAGGACTCTGCTTGAGAGAATGGGCGATCGTGCAATGTTGTAAAACTAGCAGGTTCCATAGCCCATCGAATTTGAGTTGAGTCCGGTGGCGGAAATACTTTCATGGGAGCAGCGATCGCGGCTGGAGTTGGAGAGAGCTGGGCCGGAACAGTTAGCCAGGGTCATTAAGACAGGCGATCGCCGAAAGGTTGCTACAGACGACTCATCGCTTCTTCAAACTTAACTGCCAGGGCCAGGAAGCCATCTCGGTCGGATGCATATCGTCATACCAGGTATAGGGTTCTGTGACCCGGCGACAATCGAGATATTGGGCCTTCGTCGATTGAGTGGCTCGTTTAACGACCTCATTCAGTTTGTCAATAATCGAGGCGATAATTGGCCCCATCAAATGATCTGGAATGCCTTTTTTTGCGTAAATACTGCCCAATATAGGTTCCCCCTTTCACCAGTGGACGGGGGTAATCATAGCCGTAGCAGATTATTTTGAGAGCAGGAAACTGTGACAACTCAGCCAACAGAGTTTTGTAACCCTTCTCAATCTGAACCAGCGCAGCCTCGCCTTCCTTCGTCAAATATTGATCTAAGGGACGGGCAGGATCATAGGTATACACATAACTGCCATTGGCTAATCCAAGTTGCAGATCGTTCCCACCAGCACTGAACATAAAGTACTCAGGTTTCTCCTGAGCCAGTACCCTCATGTACTCCTGATCGCGCAGAATTCGCTCCAGGGTGTGTCCCCAATAGGCAATGTTTCTCATCCTGAAGCGTCCGTTGCGTTCAATCCAATCGGCGATCGCGGGCGGACGAATCAGCACAGGCAGATTAAACCAGGAATCCCCTTCGGCAACAACGCGCTTCTGCCCAACAAAGGCAAAGGTTTCAAGATGGGCATCTCGTTCTTCGCTGATAATCCGCAGCATCCGATAAATCTCAGCATCCACATCGTAGTCAGGAGGAGGTTGATCAATCAGTGCATCCGCCCGAAAAACCAGTTTGGGAATTGGAGATTGCGGGTCGAAATCGACGTAATCAGGCAACTTCTCCAGGGGCATTGTCCGTTGCGCGATCGCAGTTTCGCACTCATTGAAGGTAAGTCTTTTAGCCATTTGATTTTTAAACCTCTCCAGAGTGATTACGGGTGCGGGAGATAGCAAGGCTGCACAGTGCGATCGCCAGCACCAGCACCAGGAAGGTAACAATGATCAGCGCAGAAGCATAGCCAAAATCCAGATAGCGCAGGGCATTAGCATAGATGTAAAGCGAGACAACTTCTGTTGCTCCACCGGGTCCGCCCCCTGTCATCACCTGCACCAGATCAAAAATGCCGAAGGCTTGGGCGAAACGG
Source organism: Leptodesmis sp. (assembly GCF_052746595.1). Taxonomy (NCBI): domain Bacteria; kingdom Bacillati; phylum Cyanobacteriota; class Cyanophyceae; order Leptolyngbyales; family Leptolyngbyaceae; genus Leptodesmis; species Leptodesmis sp. Next base: position 1,153 of record NZ_JBRAGO010000127.1, on the reverse strand, counting down.
AACAGCGTTGCCACCAGAATTTGTGGCATCAGCAGGGGCAGAGTAATTTCCCAGAAACGCTGCCAGGGTGAGGCGCCTTCGATCGCATAGGCTTCATACAAATCCGCCGGAACAGATTGCAATCCAGCCAGCAGCAGAATACTGATAAAAGGAGTGGTTTTCCAGACATCGGCCACAATCAGCGCCAGGGTAGCGGTGAACGGTTCTCCTAACCAGTTGATGCCATCCTTAATCAGTCCCAGCCGCAGCAAAATGTCATTGGCAATCCCGAACTGGTCATTGAAAATCCACGTCCATCCCAGGGCAATTAGAGCCGTAGGTAAGGCCCAGGGGAGCAGGGCGATCGTGCGCACCACATCCCGTCCCCGAAAGGCCCGATCCAGCACCAGAGCGATCGCCATGCCCAAGATCAATTCCACCAGTACCGAAATGACCGTAAACCGAAAGGTAATCCCAAAAGTTTGCCAGAAATGAGCATCGCCCAGGATGCGGATGTAGTTATCCAGTCCCACAAAAATCGGTTCTAACTCGGTTCCCAAATTCTGAGCAAAGAACCCCAGCCAGATAGAACGACCAATGGGATAGGCAAATACCACCAGCAGGACGATCACCGCTGGTAAGAGCAAATAGATGCCCGTGCGTTGTTCTTGCGATCGGAGGGAATTTGTCATGGTCATCCGTCATGGATCATTGAGGAGGTAGAGGTTCATGGGATTTTGCCTGAACGGCTGAAAGCCATGTTTCATATAAAAGTCTACTGCGCTCTCATCTAAAGCTTCTGCGATTACCGCTAAAGATGCAACCTGTTTAGAAGCCTTAGCGACTTTTTGAGCGCATCCACCAGCATGAGCGAACCAAATCTTTCTTAAAACTCTTAAAACTGCCAAAACCTTTCAGGAATGTGCAGAAATCATTAGCAGAGTTTACTCCGGAGACGCTAGAAGTGATTTGTTCAGGAACGAATACCAGATTCTGCGCGGTTAACACTTCCCCCTGGAAGATCACGAATTTGCCGCCCGCCTGATCGAGTAATTCATTAGCAAGTAAATTATAAGAACCATTCAAATGTCGTTCCCAGAATAGTCAACTTCTACAGAGTCATTCCCATGCGTGTTTCACCAGAAGTAGAATTAGAGGGACTGGATATTCCAGA
>NZ_JBRAGO010000126.1:5532-11717 GCF_052746595.1 Leptodesmis sp. | reverse complement strand
TGCGTTTCATCCCCGGCTTAAAAGACCGGGGTTCTCACGCGAGTTTTCTATAGCGAGCATGGGAATGCTGCGCCAGATTTCGTGAAATTGGGGAGTGCTGGGAGGAGGGAATGCAGGGTTGATATTCTTCCATCGAGCGAACCACCTACTCTAACAGACGGGCAATTTAACAACAGGCGATCGTAGGGGATTTGCAATCCAATCACGTCCCACTGGTAGAATGCGTTACGGCTAGTGCCTAACACATCGCAGGGATTTTATTTGCGCGCACAGCCCTAACCACCTGCTGCAACCACCCAATATAGTATAAGTGTACTATAAAAGACCAGGCTTCTTGCAAATTAGAAAAACTTGCAAATTAGAAAAACGCAGGATGGGTAAAGGAGAATGTTCCATCCTGTCATTCTGGCTGATTTAAATGGGCACGTCAGGCTCTGCCCATCCTACCGATGATGGTTGAGTCTAATAGGCAAGAGTTCAATTGATATTAAACCTTGTCCAAGCCCAGAACCGGAGTTTCTCTGAGTGGAAAACAATCGTTCCCTGGCTGGACTTGGTTTAAAACTCAAAACTCTCAACTCCCTCATTTCTCCCAATCTGGTAGCTCGACTTCTCGTTGGGAATACTGAGGGAGGACTTGGAGAATTTGGATGTGATGTAAGGCATGTGGCGATCGCTCAAAAACTTCTTTTATAGTCTCTGGACTTATTCGGATCTGAGTCCGGATCTGAAGATGCGTCGCTGTGTCCAACGATTTTTGCACCGCCGTTCATTGTTGAATTCCTGTGAATGGTATGAACGCTTCTGTAAACCAGACATTCCTAAACCCATATCCGACTTTGTATATACTCGAATGTCCCATTACGCAGGGTTGGAGTTTGGCCGGGTGCTGCCTACTGATCGTCTTAATGAAGACCTGCACCTGACTTTAATTTGCTGGTTTGACTGGGAACTTGTCTTCTGTGAGGATTTCCTCAGGACCTTTGGTATTGACTTGAGAGATCGTTTTGCCCCAGAAACTCTATCGACCGTTCAAGATCTGCTTCTGTTCCTGAAGCATCAATTCCTTTCAGTCAACCATCCTTAAAGGGCGATAGAGGGGCGGATAGCTGTGTCAGAAGGGCGGTCAGAGTCTTAAAATCTAGAGGATCAGTCCTAATTTCCCTAAACATGACTTATTGTCTTGGCATTGTTACCAGTTCTGGTATCGTCATGGCGGCCGATTCGCGCACCAACGCTGGGGTCGATTACATTTCCACGCATCAGAAACTGTTTGATTTCTCCCAGGTGGGCGATCGCGTTATTTTAATCTGTACAGCAGGTAATTTGTCTATTACTCAGGCCACCCTTACCCTGCTGCGTCAAGATTTGACGGCTAAAGCGGAACATAATCTCCATACCTTACCGACGTTGTATGAAATTGCCCGCTACATCGGCTCTAAAGCTAGAGAAATTCAAGAGCAGGATCGTCCCTGGCTGGAGAAAGACCACATTGAGGCCACGTGTAGTTTCTTGCTAGGAGGACAAATTCGGGGAGAGGAGCCTGCGCTTTATTTGATCTACAGCCAGGGCAATTGCATTCAGGCTTCCAAAGATACCCCTTTCCTACAAATTGGAGAGGCCAAGTATGGCAAGCCAATTCTAGATCGGATTCTAAGTTTTGATACACCCCTGGAAGCAGCAGCTAAATGTGCTCTGCTGTCGATCGACTCTACCATGAAATCTAACATTTCCGTTGGCCCTCCCATTCGGTTAGCGATGTATGAGCGAGATACCTTCAAGATTCGTTATGAACTAAAGTTGAAACCGGGAACTCCTTATCTGGCCCAAGTTCGTCGTTTATGGGAAATTTCCTTAAAAGAAGCGTTTGACCGCATGCCCGATCTTAATTGGGATCATCACCTGGATTTACCAGATGAAGGTAGCACCGATGAGTCATGAAAACTAGCCAAACCAGTGGGAGGCGGACAGGTAAGCATCACAGTGATCAGGAAACTGATGGCTCAGGTTCTGTTGCTGCTGAAGAATTTTATGAATTCCCTGGTGAATGAATGCGCGGATGATGGAACGATCAGTCGGTACTGACTCTAATTCCATTGCAGCCGATGATAGTGCTGATGGGTCTACTGCAACATACACACTTTGCACATGAGTCAATACGTAAGCGATCAACTCCTGACGTAAATCAGGATTAGCAAAGGCTTATTGATAGGGATGTTCGGAATAGTGTTCTAAAACTTGTTCAATTTCTGATTGGATCACGGGCAGCGATCGATTAATCAGTACTTTCGCCATTCCCTCTCCCCTCCTTTGGTAGTTTAGATCTTTAGATCCCCTATTTTGGATCATTGGATTAATGTCTAAAGTAGTCCTAATTCCGTTACTTTTTGGAAGGCTTGTTCAACTTTCATTCCCTGCTTCATTGCAATATAAAGTAGTGCCAGGATGGCTGAACGAGTACCACTATCGCAATGTAAAAGAATAGGTTGAGGTAGTTTTGCAATCTGTTGGATTAAGGTTCGGATAAAATCGGGATGTATGTCTGCTAGTGTTGTCGGATAACTCAGATAAAAAATGCTAAAGTTGTTCCAAAATTTGCTGCTCACCCTTTAAAGAACCAGTTTCATCTGGCGATCGCAGGTTAACGACCAATCGATATCCTTCCTCAGCCAGTTGCTGAAACTCCTCTATAGTCAGTTGTCCTGCGATCGCCAGATCATCTGTGATCTTCCTCACCCGGGCCATTCCGTATCCCTCCCGGTTTTAATCCGCATCGTGAAATGTGGAGCATTTCTGCAGGTAATCCCAATTCTTACAACTCCCATGACCAACCCTTATTGGGGCGAACGGTTGTTCGCCCCTACAGTGATCACGGATCATCCAAGTTGGTGGAAATGGTTAAAGGACTGGCCTCAAGGAACCGTTGGGGCATTCACGTCCTGGCTGGCACGAGTATGCACCTTATCCTGTAACTCCTCCTCATACAGCCGTTGCGAAGCTGTCAATTCTCTGGCTTCCTCTTTAATGCCATCGGGTGGGGTTTCCAGATCTGCTGATATACGGGTGTGTACCTGCTCCTGACAAGGATGCGTTTGGTGGGCATGGGGAATTGAGGATTGGGGATTAGGAATTAGGAATTGGGGAGACTTGGATACGCTGGAATGTGTATGGGCCTTGTTCCTTTTCGAGATTGGTCTGGGTTGGCGGTAACAGGGGGAGGGTGAAGTAAAACGTGCTGCCTGCACCCAACTCGCTCTCTGCCCAGATGCGTCCTTCGTGTTGTTGCACGATGCTACGGCAGATTGCTAGTCCCAGTCCTGTGCCTTCATGGTTACGAGAGTCGGAAGAGTCTACTTGCTGGAAGCGTTCAAAAATCGTCTCTAGCTGGTCGGCAGGAATAACACGGCCGCGATCGTGGACGGAAAAGAGAAGGAAGGGAGTGGAGGGGTAAAGGGGGTTATGGGATGATGCAGTGATCGGCGGAAGCGGCTTTATCGACTCGTCCAATCGCTCACTCATCGACTCATCCACTTCCCTGCCCCCCAAGCCTTGCGCTCCGATCTCCAACTCCGCCTTCAGCCATACCGTACTTCCCGGTTCAGAAAACTTAATCGCATTGCTGAGGAGGTTGGTGAGGGTTTGCACGATGCGATCGTGATCGGCCCATACCTGAATGGGAAGGCTGGCAACGGACAGCGTGACTCCAGCAGTGTTGGCGAGCGGTTGTACGATATCAACGGCAGTGGTGATCAGATCACTGACATTACAGAGTTCTTTCTCCATCTTGACTCTGCCAGATTTAATTCGCTCAATGTCGAGAATGTCATTAATCAGGCGGACTAAGCGATCGGTGCTTTCGGTGGCAATATGGAGCATCCGTTTGCCCTGTTCAGAGTCGGCTTTGAGTAAACCGCTGGCCAGCATTCCCAGGGAACCGTGAATGGAGGTGAGGGGTGTGCGAAGTTCATGGCTGACCATTGAGACAAACTCATCCTTCATGCGATCGATTTGCTTGCGTTCGGTAATGTCTTGCAGAAAGACAGTAAATAGAATTTCTTTACCCAGGATCAGTTTAGAGATGGAGGCTTCTGCAGGAAATTCTGATCCATCTTTGCGGCGACCAGAGATCTCGCAGCGATCGCCAATCCGGTAGGACTGGATAGCTGGTTCGGCAAAGGTTTGAATATGCTGGTGGTAAATTTGAGTGGCCTGCGTGGGTAAAAGAATATCCAGGGGTTGACCTAAAACTTCTGAGGCTGCATAGCCAAAGATCTTTTCTGCCCCCTGGTTGAATAAGGTAATGCGCTGCTGGGTGTCGATCGAAATAATGGCACTGTCAGCAATATCCAGAATGCCAGCAAAGCGGGCCTGGGAAATTTGCAGGGCCTCTTGGGTATGCTTGCGTTCTTCTAATTCGTGTTGCAGGGATTCGTTGACTTTCAGCAACTCGGCGGTGCGTTCAGCAACTCTCAGTTCCAGGTCATCCATTGATTTCTGCAATAAAGCTTGAGTGTGTTGATGGCTGCCCTGCGTGTGCTGAATCAGGTAGAAAAGCCCGATTAGAATGCCGATATTGATACTCAGACTCAACAGGGTCAGGGGTACAGAAATGGAGCAATTCAGCCAGTGAGCCAGAAACAGGTTAGAAAGCAGCGTGTTCAGGACGATTCCTGAGAGTGCGATCGCAAATCTTGTCATCAACATTCTGGTTGCCAACGTTTCCATACCAGACCAGCCAACGCGATTACAGGTTGCCCTCCAGCACGGATGAGTAGATTTCAGGATGAGGCAAAGTCTGCTCCGAATCATCCAGGCTCCGGAGCAGACGCATACGTTCCAGGCGATTCATAATCCGGTGTACCAGATCCGGGCCAGCAATGGGTTTGGTGATGAAGTCATCAGCTCCAGCCGCAAACACCTGATTTACAGTGTCGGGATCTGTGTGGGCGGTGAGAATCACAATCGGTAAGGCACTCCACCGGGGAGCATTGCGCACGACCTGACACAGTTCAGTTCCGCTAATGGCCGGCATTTCAATATCCAGAAGTACCAGATCGGGAGCAGTGGCCTCCAGTACGTCCCAGAATTGAGTCGGATCTGCCAGGGTGGTGACTTTCAAGCCCCAGGGTTCGAGGAGCGATCGCAACAGGGCCAACAGTTTCAGATCATCATCAGATCATCATCGACCACCAGAATGCTGGTTTTGGAGCGATCGGCTTGATGCAAGATTTGAGTGACCACTTCAAACACTTGAGCCGGAGTGGCTGATTTGGTTAAGTAGGCGCGTCCTCCTATGCGAGCAAACTCTAGCCGCTCTTCTAAATTATCCTGCCAGGTGAAAATAATAGCCGGAATGGCAGGGATGTGCTGGTTCAACTCAGTGACCCAGGAAAGAATACTGGCAGGACTTGCAGTAATGGCTGGATCGAGCAGCACAACATCCGGTGGATTTTGTTGCACCTGTTTTTGAGCCTCAGTCAGATCCGTAGCCACTTCAACCTGAAGTCCCCAGTACGTGGCTTCTGCTTTCAAGGTTGTCTCGATTGCACGATCGCAATCCACAATCAGCAGGCAGGGAAGATAGCCGGTGTCAGAATCCACAGTTTTGGACAGTAAGTGGGTGGGTGGGGCTTCGATCACCGTGGGTTGTGAGGTGGACGGAGAAACGAGGGATTGACCATTTGACTTGGGATGGGAATTGGAGGCCAGCAGGGTTGGCGATCGTTCAACTTGGTGCCGGAGAGCTACGACCCATTGCTGTAATTGCAATGCCTGGGCATGATCGAGGGGAGACTCTTGTTGCAGGCATTGCTCAATCTGCCGTGCCAGTTGAGATGCTTCCGGAAACCCAAACGTTCCCAGGGAACCCGAGAGGGAATGGGCATCCTGTCTGGCTTGCTGCCCCTGTTCTGCTGTTAATTCGTGGCAGAGCAGGGCGATCGCAGCCTGTTCCAGCACAGCAATTTGTTCCTGCACTCGTTCTTTAAACCGATACCAGACAGTGTTTACCTGGGCGATCGCTCGTTGTTGGGTGGAAGGAGCAGTAGCTTCACAGTCACGGGTAGAATGCAAATTTCCATTGGCTGGCAGAGCCTTCAGCCGATAACCGATTCCGTACACTGTTTCAATCAAGTCACCGGGTGCTCCAGCCGCCTTCAGCTTTTGCCGCAGTCCTTTAATGTGGG
>NZ_JBRAGO010000126.1:0-5432 GCF_052746595.1 Leptodesmis sp. | reverse complement strand
CTTTAATGTGGGTGCGTACAGCCTCTTCCCCAGGCGTTTCTTCATAGGCCCAAAGATGCTCTAGAATTACGCCACAACTAAACACTCGGCGGCTATTTCGCAGGAACAGTTCCAGCAGTGCATACTCTTTGGGCGTGAGTAACAAAGGCTGATCATTGTAGGTAACTTCGCAACTGCTCGGATCTAGTTGTAAAAGTCCCCACTCCAAGACGGGCTGGGAGCTGATAGTGCCTCGACGCAACAAGGCCCGCACACGAGCGACTAATTCTTCCTGATCAAAGGGCTTGACTACATAATCGTCGGCCCCAGCATCCAGCCCGATCGCCCTTTCATGACAGCTATCATGATCGGTCAGCAGCAGAATGGGAGTGTGCAGTCCCCTAGCGCGAATGCGACGGCAAAGGCCAACTCCATCCACGTCTGGAGCGGCCACATCTAATAGCATTAGGTCATAGTTAAACGTTTTGATTAAATCCCAGGCGGTTTCTCCATTCACAGCGATTTCAACAACGTGGTTTTGATGAGTGAGGATAGGAACTAGAGTCTGAGCCGTTAACTCGTCATCCTCGACAATTAAAATCCTCATAAAGCCTTGGTTCCAGAGGACTGCATGAATCATTTAGGATGAAACCTGGCCTCGTAGCTTCATCCATCTTGATCATAGGAAGGGAGGCTTTACTCTAGTAATCTAGCGACACAAATATAAAAGCTTATTTGCAAATGTTTAGTAGAAAGATCAGATTATCTCAGCCACCATTGCATTTGAATCTAGCACCTGATTAGCAAAAAATTGACTTAAATCCTAGTGCAGCCACTTGCCAATATACAAGCTGAGTAACGCTTCTAATGGCGTATCTTACTACACGGCCACATTTTTGAGGAACTCTAACGTGTCTTCTAATTTACAATGCGGATGGCGAGACTCGAACTCGCAAGGCAATGCCACACGCCCCTCAAACGTGCGCGTATACCAGTTCCGCCACATCCGCGCCTGGGAGACTGCTCACTGTTGGATGCATCCACCGAGGGAAAATGTGGATGACAGATGAGCTTTATTTAGCATAGCAAAAAGCGCGATCGCTGCAGAGAGTAAATAAACATTAATCTCCTCACAAGTTCCTCATGGTTCCTTGGCAGGCTAGAAGGTGAAGCCTAAAACTTGCTTATGTTAGCCCGTTACCATCCCTCCGAGATTCCCGCTCCCTTGCGAAAAATTGCTCAGTTCTTCCGGCTGTTAGGTTGGGTAGGGTTCTGGTTGCAACTGGTGCTGGCCTTCCTAGCGGCGATCGCCCTGTTATTTGCCATCTCCGGGCGATCGTTCAGCCCCGATCCCTATGTGGCAACCGGTGTAGGCATCTTCTGGGGCATCTGCGGCGTGGTGCTGCTGGTCGTGGGGATTTTATTTGAGGTGCGGTATATTCGCATTGCCAGAGACTTGAACCATGAACCAGGGGCCGTCCTCCACCCCCATAAAGCCCACACGGTTCGCCTGTTGCGGTTGGGAGTTCTGGTGGGATTCATTGGGATGCTGGTGGCACTGCTGGGGTCAGGAGCCAGTGTGACGGTACTGCTGGCCAAAACCGTTTCCCAACCACCAGGAGTGGCGATCGTCGATCCCAACAAAATTGTCCGGGCGCTGGATGTGTTTGTAATGCTGGCCAACCTGACCTTGATTGCCGCTCACCTGGCCGGAACCGTGATCGCCTTCTGGCTGCTGGATCGGGCGCATCACTACCAGCATCCCATTGTTCTGCACGCGAGTTTGGAGTCCTGACGGTCATGAAGCAACTCCCTGAACGAGTTTCTCCTCGCGAACCAATCCAGATTGGGAATGACCGTTCTCAGCTAACTCCTCGATCGCGCCCTAGGTTCCCGCTCAAATGGTTACTGTATATGGGGCTGGCAGTGGGAGCGATCGGCTTGTCGATTTTGTTGCTGCGTCCGGCTCCCCTGCGAGTGGATATGGGAACGGTACAGCGGGGCACATTGCAGGTGACAGTAGATGCGGAAGGAAAAACGCGGGTACGCGATCGCTTCGTGATTGCGGCAGGCACAGCAGGCCATCTCGATCGGATTACCCTAAATGAAGGCGATTCGGTGAAATCGGGAATGGTAGTTGCCCGAATTGATCCGTTGCCGCTGAATGCTTCGATTCAACAGGCTCTGGGCCGCTTATCGGAATGGAAGGCGCAACGAGCGGGGGTGGCCCTCAGCGACCAAACGCTGAAACGTTGCAACAGGCTGAAACGCAAATTGAGGCGGCCCAGGCACGGCAGCGCCAGGCAGAAGCACGGGTGGCAGAAGCACGGGCAGCGTTACAACAGGCCCAACGCGATCGCCAGCGGGCACAGGATCTGTTCACCGTAGGGGCAATTTCCCGACAGGTACGCGAATCTGCCGAACTGAATGAAACTACAAAAGCCAGAGATCTGAATGCGGCCATATTGGCAGCCAATGCAGAAGCCTCAGCGGTGGATGTGGCGAGGGCGCAACTAGCCGTTTTGCAGAAACAACAGACTGACCCAGATTATCTGCTGCGTGTGTATGAGGCCCGGATTGTCAGCACTGAGGCAGAATTGTCCCAATTGCGGGATGAAGTCAATCGTACAGAGGTTCGTTCTCCAGTGGCGGGACGAGTGCTACGAGTGTTGCAGAAAAGCGCTCGGTTTGTCAGTAGTGGTACGCTGCTGCTGGAAATTGGCGATGCCTTGAAACAGGAACTGATGATTGATGTGCTGTCTAATGATGCGCTGAAAATTCGTCCGGGCGATCGTATTGTGATCGACGTAGACCATAATACTCCACCCATTCGGGCAAAAGTACGGCAGGTAGAACCCTCTGCATTCACCAAAGTTTCGGCTCTGGGGGTGGAGGAACAGCGGGTAAATGTGATTGGAGATTTCATCAATCCATCACCAGAGTTTGGAGATGCCTACCGGGTGGCTGCCCGAATTATTGTGTGGGAAGGAAAGAATGTATTGAAAGCGCCTCTGAGTGCTCTCTTCCGCTGTCAGCAAACCGCTTGGTGTACGTTTGTGGTGATCAACGGCAAAACACAACAACGTCCAGTGCAAATCGGCCAGCGCAGCGACTTTGAAGCCGAAATTCGCCAGGGATTGCAACCCAGAGACACAGTGATTCTGCATCCCACCGAACAGATTAAGAACGGCGATCGAGTGACCTCCCGATAAAGGTTGCCAAAGTTGGGTAATCTCACTATCTCGCCATTTCTAACAATTCCTCGACTCAAGATGAATGGGTTAATCGCTTCCAGGCTGAATCGATCGCCTGTTTCATCCGTTTTCCAGTATGGCTGAGGCTCTGCTGGAAGTCCTCCCATTTGTCTTGCAAAAATTCACTGGCTTCTTCTAAGGCATTTTTGTCATGTCGTCCCGATTGACCTAGTTCATCCCGTACTTCTTTGATTTTGACGCGGACAACTTCGGGTTTATCCTGGGGTGAAACGAGTTTTGCCAAGCGATCGCCCATTTTCTTCACCAGATTCTTCACCTGTTGCGATTTTTCACTCAGAAACCCTTTCAGTCCTTCGGATTCACTCTTGAGCCGATTTTTAGCATCCTCTTTGATAACAACAACCTCTACATCGATCGCTTCTACGTCCTCAGGAAATAAAACGGCCCGACCCCCAAAGGGTGCTGCAATCTCACCGCCTAAAATGTAAGCCACAATATCGCCCGTTTCCCAATCAAAGAGAAAATCTTCTACCCAACCCAAGGGAGTACTCAAAGAGGGCGTGCGGATAGCCATCTGATGGAGACGGCGTAGGGATGGAGGTGGTGTAAACGCTAATTCTGAGTAAGTCAGTAAGGCATCAGGACCGATTATAGCCACTTGTTCAAAGGGCGTATAGCCTGCATCGCTAGCAAAGTAGACGACTCGACCGCTATCATCAACCCACACTTCTTCCACGCTGCCATAGCGGGTGGCCGTGCTACTATCCATTGCCATTAAACCAACAATTTGACTCCGACGAATAACGTTAAACATCTTTCATTCCTCCTCAAAATCCATAATCAGGTTAACAACAGGGCAAATAATCCGCACAGGGCAATGCCATCAAATACTCCAGCACCGCCAATACTCAGCACGCCGGGAGCCATGCGTTCGATCTCTCGCAGATGGAGGAGATCGGCTCCAATTAAAGTGCCCAAGACTCCTCCAGCAAAGGCGATCGGTGCTGCGCCATAGCCACCCGTCAGCACTAGGGATGCCATAGCTGCGGTAAGGGGAGCAACCAGAGCGTTCATCTGAATCCCAATGCCAGGAACAATCTGAGCTGAGTAGTAGCTCATAACGGTGACGATCGCACTCACCCCCAAAAGCAGCAAGGGATTGGAGCGGGTAAATTCGTAGAGGGCAAGCAACGTCGGAATGAGTCCTCCACCGACATTCAGGGCAACGATTGTTTTTTGCTCTATTCTTTGCAAAGGAAGCCCCCAAAACCGAGCCATCCAAAGTTCTATTAAGTCTGGCATGATGGAGATCTGAGAGACGCGCTCGTAGAGAGGAATATTGATGGTACTGCCCAAAATTACGGCAGCCAATAAAAACAGAGCAAAACCGGGAGGAAAGCCCAGTTTGGCAACAGCCACTTCAACGACATCGATGGCGATCGCCAGCCAGATAAAGGGAAAAATCAGCAAGAAAAGTAAAAAGAGTAACAGGGTAACGGGAAGATAGATCATCTTAATTAGATTCACTAAAATTAGATTCACTAAAAGGGATATTGCTCAATGGGTGGCGTTCGTGTAGTATGCCGGATGGCATCACGACGGTGCAATTGAAGGTGCTGATTGTCGGATAGATCTTGAAGATCTTGAGCGCTTGATTGCGAGAGTTGCTCATTTCTTGTCGTTGCAATTGCCTCAAATCGCTGAAACATCCAGACTCGTAAATACAGCAACCCACCTAAAACTACTAAAAAAGCACAAACTCCCAACAGGCGATCAATAGGAATGTCTACTACTCCCTGTAAAATCACTTCCCGCAATGCTGACACCAGAGAAACTTCTACGGCTGCTCCAATGGAAATTCGTTGTTCTTGTAAGTAGATAATTAGCAGGCGAAAAATTTCTACCAAGATAAGAACAAATAAAATATCAGACGTGATGGCTTGAAAGTTGATTGGTTTCAATAGGGAAAGAAACATTTCACCCAACCGAATCAACATGACGCAAAACAAGCCGATACACAAAGATACCACAATAAAATTCTGGAAAAACTCCAGATTATGCACGATGGTGTCTCTTTGAAACCAGAATTTCCAGCCTCGGTCTGGTGAAAATGGATGTTTCATAGCCATGGGAGGATTCGGAAAATTAGCGACTGGTCATGAATCTTCCTAACCAGAGGAAAGCACTTAAGCCAAGGCTCAAGAGAATGCCATTGACGCTCATCCCGCTAACGCTTCG
>NZ_JBRAGO010000125.1:0-11788 GCF_052746595.1 Leptodesmis sp. | reverse complement strand
CATTCCTAGATGTAAGGGCTTGAAGGCTTCAAAGCTGCGGATGTCTGAAAACAAAATGTGCTCCACAGTTGGCGAATCCCTTTTCGATTTGCTATCACTCATACGATCGTGCTTGTTTCAGAGCCTGATTCCGGCGTCAGCAGGACTGAGATTTTGAAATCCCGGACTGAAATTTTGAAATCTCGACGTAAATTTGCGCCGCCGCTCTCGATAGAGCAATAACCTTATCCCCCATAGGATGGACAATTATGCAGATCGATGCATTTTTCCAATCAGAGGCTATGTCAGGCTGTGTCAAGTTTGTAGCGCTATAGATTCATTGGGCTATTGAACTGGAGTGACGACCCGGATACCAGACACTGCTTCTAAGACGAAAGGGCGATCGCGGCGAGTCACGGAGCGGGCATTCGATGGAGCAAGATACCATAAACTACCATGAGCCACTTGTAGTTCTCCCCGTTCAGCGCCAGGCGGATTATTCTTAATCCGTTGCTGATAATAATCAGCACTGTACCAACTCGAAGTCCATTCCCAAACATTACCCGCCATATCGTAAGCCCCAACCCAACTTTTACCATTGGGAAAGCTGCCGATTGGTAAGGTTTTTCTCCCGAAACTGTCCACCAATGCTAGTTTCGTTTACATTCGCTCGTCCAATCTCATAAACATCTCTCCAAGGATATGTTGTTCCATTCGGTTCCCGAGCAGCATATTCTCATTCTGCCTCCGTCGGTAAGTGCCTACCTTGTCATTTTGCATACGCTTCCGCTTCGAACGAAGAAATGCCAAACGAGGTTGCTGGGGCTCTGTAAACCCATCAATGTTTTGAGGCTGAGTGCGGTTCCCCTTCCACTGCCAGCCTGCATCAGACCACAATTCTCGTTTCATGTAGCTGCCATCAGCTATAAATTGCTGATAGACAGTGTTCGTCACTTCATACTGGTCAAGCCAAAATCCTCTTGTGAGACATACTTCGTGTTGAGGCTGTTCGTTGGGTTGAGCCTGTGGTCTTTTTCAGGGTTACTGCCCAGCAGTTCCCAAAGCCCACAACCTGCTGCAGCTAAAAGCTCATCAAATTAGTGTAACCATGTACAATAGGTTGCTTGCTACTATCAACAATTGCGGTAAATGGCACTTCCCCTCGTTTACCATCCCGATTACGTTGTGCCGTTGCCTCCCGGCCACCGATTTCCGATGGCAAAATTCCAGTTGCTGTACGATATTTTGTTAGCGGATCGAGTTGCCCGACCGGAGCAATTTCACTTACCTGGACGACCTCCACAGGAGTGGATCGAACTGGTTCATACCCCCGATTATGTGCAGGCCTACTATCAGGGCACCTTGGATGCCAAAGCTCAACGACGAATTGGCTTGCCCTGGAGTCCGGCTTTGGTAAACCGTACCTGTGTGGCGGTGGGAGGAACCATTTTGACGGCGAAGTTAGCGTTGCAGCATGGGATTGCCTGTAATACTGCTGGCGGAACTCACCACGCCTTTCCCAGCTATGGATCTGGATTTTGCATTTTCAACGACCTGGCGATCGCGGCCCGTCTGTTGCAATACCTCGGATTGGTTAATACACTCCTGATTGTGGATCTGGATGTGCATCAAGGAGATGGAACGGCAGCCATTTTTCAAAACGATGCCACCGTGTTTACCTTTTCCATGCACTGTCAGGTCAACTTTCCTGGCACTAAGCAACAGAGTGATCTGGATGTGCCCCTCCCGGAAGGCATGGAGGACGAGGAGTATTTGCGAGCGCTGGCTGATTACCTGCCCGATTTGCTGTCCCAGGTCAGACCAGATTTGGTGTTCTATGATGCGGGAGTTGATCCGCACTGCCGTGATCGTCTGGGCAAACTGGCCTTGACCGATACCGGGCTGTTTCAGCGCGATCGCTACGTTCTATCTACTTGCCTCGCTCAAGGATATCCCGTAGCTTGTGTGATTGGTGGTGGCTATGCGGATGATCTATCTGCCCTGGCTTATCGGCATTCTCTACTCCATCGCGCCGCCAGTGACGTTTACCAGTAGGTCTCCGCTCTATTCTACTGAAAGAAAATTGCAGTCGATAGTTGACTCGGCCATCTTGAATCCCTTTAACGGGATATCTTTGATGCTTTCTTGCTGTCTCCAATTAAATCTTGATGCCTTTGAAATGGGAGAATCCATGAATTCCGGTATAAAGATATAACACTTTCATAAAGTAACAAAATTTCTTCAGTTTTTTCCCTGTTGACCAGAATATAGTAGGTTTTTGTTTGCTCATCTCCTGAGTCGCCCAGTTCATGCCAGGGGCAATTTATGAACATTTTTGTGCTTTCAGAACTTTCTTGCGAGAACAAGCATGTCGGCTGGTCTGTGAGCCATAGCCTGGAAGAAACCTTAGCCAGTGTCTGTCAGGCTCAGTTCATCTACCCATGCTGGAATGGGCACACCTCCACTAATCCGTTCCCCGATGCGGTTGATCAGCAGGTTAGTTTTCTCAATCGCTGTCGCAATCGCTTGCTAAAGTCTTGGTACACGGTAGAAGCATGGCCAGAACCAGGGCCGGGGCTAAATATTCTGCTAGTCGTCGGCATTCGTCCCAAGTTTTTGCTCTCTATGTTTGCACTGGGCCCGGTACTGGATCAGTTTGATCTGCGCGTCGGTTATCTGCTGGATGGATTCGATCCCCGCTACATGAACCAACCGCCGCTCACCAAACTAGATCACTTATTTGTGATTAGCCATCAATTGGCAGATGAGGTGCGATCTCGCTATCCCGTCAATGTGTCCTGGTTGCCCTTAGGGATTAATACTCTGGTCTGGGGAAATTACTCGGCCCATCGCTCGCTCGATCTCATGGGCTATGGTCGTATGAATGAAGCAGTTCATACCCGGTTACAGCAGCATTTCAACCAGGCGGATAGCGATCGCATTTATTTGCACTCCACCTTCACCTGTACAGGGGTTACCCATCCAAAGAAACATATTGCTTTGCAAATCAAACTGCTGAAGCGATCGAAGGTTAACCTTTGTTTTGAAGCCAGCAATATTCCCCGATTTTGTGGACACTCTCCGCTGTTGTACCGCTGGCTGGAAGGGATAGGCTGCCGGGAGTGTGATCGTGGGTACAAAGCCACGGGATCCAGAAGTAGGCGCGCTGATGGACTGGCCGAACAGCACGCTGGAGTTACCTGCCAACCCAGAAGAGTGGGTTCCCTTCCTGGAAACCCTGCTGGATGATGAGGCAAAATTAGCTGAAATCTCTCACCATAACTATCGAGAATGCCGACTACGGCATGATTGGCGCTATCGGTTACGCGATCTGTTCACCATGATGCATCTCCCCATTCCTCAAGCCCTGGAACAGGAACTAGACGAAATTCGCCAGCGCTTAGGACTGAATGAGAAGGTTCAAGATGGCCCCCACGTGCTGGAAGAAATTTGCTACCCCGTGGAAGTGGGTGAATTTCAGGGAATGCGATCGCGGTACTAATGTTCCTTCCAGAGAGCAATTCCACCTAATAAGCCTACAACATTGGGGACGATTTTAACTCTGGGTGGGAGTTCAAAGCTAATGCGATTGGTATTGCCACCGCCAATGTACAGTGTGTCGTAGTTAAACAGGTTTTCTAAGGTCGCGATCGCTTTTTGTAAACGTTCGTTCCACTTTTTCTTACCAACGGCATCCAGGGCGGCCCGTCCTAGTTGCTGCTCATAGGTTTCGCCTTTGCGAAAGGGATGGTGACCCATTTCCAGATTCGGTACCAGTTTGCCGTCGACAAATAGGGCAGAGCCAAAGCCTGTTCCCAGGGTGATCACCAGTTCTACGCCCTGGCCTGCAATGGCACCCAACCCTTGCATATCGGCATCGTTAATCACACGGGTCGGCTTGTTCAGGCGCTCAGTCAGAGCCGTTGCCAGATCAAACCCAATCCACTCTGGAGCCAAATTGGCAGCGGTTGCTGTAACCCCATGCCGCACCACACCGGGAAAGCCAACGGATACCCGATCGAAGGCTTTGTCCTTAGCCAGCGTTTCGATTAATAGCAGAACTGGCTCTGGATAGGCAGGTTGGGGAGTTGCCAGGCGATCGCGCTCACCCAAAGGCGTCCCCTCTTCATCCAGCACCATCACTTTGATGCCGCTGCCTCCAATATCAACTGCTAATGTCTGTATTGCCATACCGCTAATCTAATGTCTGTATTGCCACTTCAATCCACCCATCCCAGATCCTTGTCAGAGAGATGACCTGGAGCAGGCCCAGCGGGAAAGACGGGGTGAGCCAGGGATTCTTGTTGACGGCGGCGCAACATCTCCTGCTGAGATAGGGCAGATGGTGTTAGGGGAGGTGCTGTTGGTCTGGCTGGTTTTGTTTCTTGCTGGGGCAGCTTCGCTGGGTGAGGAGAGGCGATCGATTTGGTTAGCGATCGCGTTTTCAGGTTTTCCAGGTCTTGCTTCAGTTCAGTATTGACTTCTACCAGTTGCAGTACCGTATGTTTGGCTTCGCTCAATTCTGTTTCCAGTTGATGAGTATGAGCTGTGGCCTGCTGGAGTTGAGTCTGCAATTGCTGGGTTGATTCAGCCTGCTCTTTTAACTCGGCTTCCAGATTGGCAATTTGCTGCTTCAGCTTTGTTTCCTGGGTTTTGGCTTGCTCTAGAGCCGCTTTCAGTTCAGCCGTGGAATCAGCCGCCATTGTCTCAGAGGCAGGCGTTGTATCTAACTCTGGCGCTTCAGAGGCAGCTGGAGCAACCGTTGGAGATTGGACTGCCTGAGTTTTCT
The DNA here is from genome assembly GCF_052746595.1 of Leptodesmis sp. NCBI lineage: Bacteria > Bacillati > Cyanobacteriota > Cyanophyceae > Leptolyngbyales > Leptolyngbyaceae > Leptodesmis > Leptodesmis sp. The sequence goes on along the minus strand of NZ_JBRAGO010000125.1, from coordinate 7,020 downwards.
GTCTGCTGCCACTGCTGACCGTTCCGGTCGATCGACTGCCTTTTTTCCTGGTTTGGGCCTCTGCCGCAGGTGGTGTTCCGGCCTCTGCTGGTTTCTTGACTTCTTCCCGGAGTAAATCGGATAAGCGTTTTTTAGGTGCCATTAGTTCCTCCAATCCCGCTGAATCTCATCGGCTGCACGACGGTAATCGGCTTCTGCTTCGCGGCCATTTTTGCCCCGCCATTGGGCGATCGTAACGCCTTCCAGAGCTGCTCGTTCATGAGCTTTATAGGCACGAATAAAGGCATTACAGGCTGGAATTCCCAGTTCCATTAAAGTATTTTGGGCCTCCAGGGCTTCTCCTAAACTGCGGGGATCAACTTTGGTTAGTAACACTCGATGCGCCACCCCTGCAGGCATGACGGTAGCCCGGACGGTTTCAATTAAAGCAGCCAGATCCATCGGAGCAGGGGGAGTGGGCAGAACCACATAGTCAGCCGCAGGAACCACAGCAGCCAGAGCTTGGGAACCCAACGCTGGGGGCGTATCTACAACAACCACATCATAATCCTTCTGGGTTCGCAAATGACTTAAGAAATCAGGATTGGTTTCCTGTTTCAGGTCAAAGTCAGTCTCGCGATCGCCCCGTTGCACCCACCAGCTTGCCGATCCTTGAGGATCCGCATCAACTAGGAGAACTCGGTGTTTTTCAGCCAACGTTGCTGCCAGATTGACTGCCGTAGTTGTTTTACCAACTCCTCCCTTGCCGTTCAGCACCACCAGCACCTTACTGAGTTGGAATGAGGACGCCGAATGCCCATTTGCAGCCTTATTTTCAGCCTGATTAGAAGTTTTAGAAGTGGAAGTTTTTCGAGCCGCCACGATCGCCTATCTCACCGCTTATCTATCGGCTTGACTATAGCGCGTTCTGCATAAATAACCGCTGGACTTGAACAAATATTTGTTTTTCTACTGGCCTCATGTCCCGCGGTATTTCCTTAAAGTTGGTTGTAGGAATCTGGGGCGACTTCAATTCCTTCAGCCCTGGTATCTGCTGGGGGTTCAAGCAAGTCTTCAAAGTGGTTAATTGCCACGCCAATATGATCCCCGGCCTGGTGCAGTGCTTGCTCAAACGCCGTTAGATCCTCTCCATACCCACAGCGTTGACAGGCAGCGACAATTCCCTCTTTCCCATTTGCTCTGGCGCAGTCAATTAATTCCGCTCCGGTTAAAGGTGCGCTGGATGCCATAGCTTTACTCTCCCAAAATTGATTTATCTTGCCCCTATGGTATCAAGAGGAATTTTGAATTATAAATCAGGCATCCTTACCCACCCCCTCCCCCTCCCATCATCCCATCCACTCACTTACCCACTTCCTGACTAACATAGAGATAAAAATCTGGAGGAAAAGCGATCGTGGCGACGAAGAAACAATTTGCCAGTTTTGATGAAATGATCAATGAATCAGATTTACCTGTGTTGGTGGACTTTTATGCCACCTGGTGCGGACCTTGCCAGATGATGGCCAAAATCTTGGAACAGGTCAACGTTTTGCTGAGGAATCAGTTACGAATTGTTAAGATTGATTCCGACAAATATCCGGAATTGGCTACTCAGTATGGAATTCGCGCATTGCCGACATTGGTGTTGTTCAAACAGGGAAAACCTGTGGAGCGGATTGAAGGCGTGTTGCGGGCAGAACAACTAATACAACGCCTGCGATCGTTTCTCTAGTGGGCTACAAATGTAAAGATAAATTACTGCTTTTTGTCAGAATCGCGTCAAAGCCAAGAGGAATCCCCTTTTGGCTTGTAAAGTTTTAAAAAGATTTTTTGGTAAATTCGGCTTATAGAAAGCCTGCTATTTGAGGCTGATTTCAGCCTTCCTGGAACAGAAAATTGAGTTCGATTCAAGCATCTGGTTGATTCCTGATTCCTGGAATTTGTCTGTCTGTCTTCTGAAAAGTCCGCACGGAGCAAGATTCAGCCATTGAACCCAGATAGCCCAGGTTATGAGAGCAATTCAATGTCAGATCTGAAGACCCGGTGCCTGAACGGTCAGAGGTTCATCAGGCAGGTTCTTTTGATAGGAGTGGCTTATCACTGCTGCAAACACGATCGCCTAAAAAATGGCCGAAATCCAAATAACTTAAAGGTTTCACCGATCCAGATCGATGATGCAGACTTTAGAATAGGGCATTGAAAATGCGGGAGCGTAGGGATTTCAGCAATTTTGGTGAAACTTACCTGCGCCTGCATTGTGATCTTGTCAAAACCTGCAAGGGTTTACAGATGATTTGTTGTGAGTCCGTTTTTCTGTAGTAAGAGGAGATCCCATGAACAAAGGCGAATTAGTTGATGCTGTTGCAGACAAGGCAAGCGTAACTAAGAAGCAAGCAGATGCTGTATTGTCGGCTGCTTTAGAAGCGATCGTGGAAGCCGTCAGTAGTGGAGACAAAGTGACCCTGGTTGGCTTTGGTTCCTTTGAACCGAGGGAACGGAAAGCCCGCGAAGGACGTAATCCTAAAACTGGCGATAAGATGAATATCCCAGCAACAAAAGTTCCTGCATTTTCTGCTGGAAAACTGTTTAAAGAAAAGGTTGCACCTCCCGAAGGTGCTGCTGGTAAGAAAAAGTAGTGGACGATCGGGGCGCGATGCCCCTCTATCAACTTGCACATGAATCGACCTGCACATGGGGGAAATTTGATTTGGGCCGCTCAACTGGCAAATTGTTCCCCCAGTGCCATTCTTGACTTCTCGGCCAGTATTAATCCTTTAGGGCCACCCACTTCTGCGATCGCGGCCATCCAGTCCAATCTCCAGTCCCTCACGGCTTACCCGGATCCCTCCTATCATCATCTGCGGTCAGCCATCAGTCAGTTCCACCACATTCCACCCGATTGGATTCTGCCCGGAAATGGCTGCGCTGAACTGTTAACCTGGGCCTGCCGCGAGTTAGCCAACCTGGAAATAACTTACCTGCTCACTCCCGCCTTCGGAGACTACCTGCGGGCACTGAAAGCCTTCGATGCCCAAATCACTCGCCTTCCCCTGGACGATTTTGGATTGGCGATTTTAGACTTACGATTACCAATCCACAATTCACAATCCACAATCCACAATCCAACTGGTTTACTTCTCAACAACCCCCATAACCCCACCGGACAACTGTTCTCCAAAGACTCCCTACGGCCTTACCTAGAACAATTGGCGCTGGTTGTAGTAGATGAGGCATTTATGGATTTCCTGCCCCCCGCTGACCAGCAAAGCGTGATGGATTGGGTGTTAGAGTATCCCAATCTCGTGGTGTTGCGCTCCCTCACCAAGTTCTACAGCCTGCCCGGATTGAGATTGGGCTATGCGATCGCTCATCCCGATCGCTGGCAACGTTGGCAACAGTGGCGCGATCCCTGGGCTGTCAACTCCCTGGCCGCCGCCGTCGGAGAAGTGGTTCTACAAGACCGCGAGTTTCAGCAGCGCACCTGGAACTGGTTAGCCACCGCCCGTTCCCAACTTTTGGCAGGACTTAACCAACTTCCCGGCCTGCATCCCTTTCCTGGAGCCGCCAATTTTCTCCTGGTGCGATCGGCCCATTCGGTCATTGAGTTACAAGCCAAGTTGCTCAAACAGTACCAAATTCTCATTCGTGACTGCCTCAGCTTTCCTGAATTAGGGGATTCCTACTTCCGTGTTGCCGTTCGCAGTCAGGAGGAGAATGAACAGCTACTAGCAGGATTGCAGGCTGTTTTAGGGAATGATGGGTAAGTGGAGGAGCAGAGGAGTGAAGGGGTGATGGGTTTGGGCTGAGTTAGCAGGAGTCGCTCCACTTGGCTGAAACACTCAAAACTCAAAACTTAAAACTCTCAACTTTTAACGCTTAACTTTTCCTGCTCTCCCATGTCTGTTGACTACGATCTGGTTGTAATTGGTAATAGTCCCGCTGGCATAGAAGCGGCGATCGCGGCGGCTCGTCTTAAGGCGCGGGTTGCTCTGGTGAGTCACTCGCTATCTCCAGTGCATTTTTCGGAAGCGGCATATCATTCACTATTGCAGGTTGGGCACAGCCAAGAGCAATGGCAGCGGCTCCAACATTCTCCCCTGTGGGCGGCTCCTGAGTTCTCCTCTGGCCCGGTGCAGTGGGAGTCAGTCCAACGCTGGATAGAACTGGCTGCAGCCCATCTAGAAACACCCCATACTGGAGCGGTGCTGGCTTCTCTGGGAATTGATGTGATTGGCGAGCAAGGCGAGTTTTGTCGCAAACCGGCTCCCGGATTGATGGTAAGAGGGCGATTTTTGTCGTCTCGTTCCTATTTGCTGGCAATGGCAACCCGTCCGTTCATCCCCAAGATTGAAGGGTTGCAAAGGACAGGCTATTTAACAGTAGAAACCTTGCCGCAACAACTGCCTCACTTGCAGGAAGGTCAGCATCTGGCTGTAATTGGGCAGGGAAGTGAAGCGATCTCGCTAGCTCAAGCCCTGAACCGTCTGAACTTCTCCGTTACGCTGGTGGCGGCAGCACCGCGAATTTTGCCAGACGCGGATCTAGAAGTGTCTCGCTGGTTACAGGCTCAATTAGAAGTCGAAGGGGTACGGATCCTGACGGATGTAGAAATTACTCAGGTTCGCTCAATTCAAGGCAAGAAATGGCTTCAGGTGGGCAGTCAGGGAATGGAAGTGGATGAGTTAATTCTGGCTGTGGGACAGACTCCCAGAGCCGAATCCTGGAATCTGGAAGCGGTCAAGGTGAAATGGGATGGGCGAGGCATCTGGCATAATGCCAAACTCCAGACTACCAATCCCAAAATCTACGTTTGTGAAGGACGATTAGGAGATACCTGTTACTCCCAGGTGGCTCGTTATGAGGCTACGATCGCACTTCAAAATGCCCTGTTTTTCCCGCGCTTAAAAGCTTCCTATCGTCACATTCCGTTAACGGTTTATACCCAACCAGAAGCGGTCTGGATGGGATTAACAGAGGCTCAGGCAATCTCCCAATTCGGCAAACAGGTACAGGTTCTCCGGCGATCGTTCAATACTTTGCCTAAAGCCCAACTGCAAGATAACCTGACTGGATTTTGCAAACTGATTGTGCATCGTCATGGTCGGCTTCTGGGTGCTCATCTGCTCGGTGATCAGGCCAGTGAATGGAGTAGTGCGATCGCCCTGGCGATGCAACAGAATCTGACCATTCCAGCCCTCAGCCGCCTGGTATTGCCATCGCCCACCTGGTCTGAGGTAATTCAGAATGTAGCGATAGACTGGCATACCCAACAACTGGAACAAAAACCCTGGTTACAGAATTTATACGATTATTTTTTTGATGTCCGGCGATCGTGGTCAAAGGAATAACTCGTTCACCAGTGGACAGAGTTTAAGGATTTCTTCACCTCGTCACTCCACAGACTGAGTAAGCTGGAGGAAACTTGCGTACTTAGATTGATGAGCATAGTCCAAGAAGTTAATCTACCAGTTCTGGATGAATTGATTGAGGGTCTGCCCAATATTTCGGGCTGGGAAGATGCGGTGCAAACCGTGACCAACAAAACGGATCCGGTGTTTTTACCCAGGACGAACATTGCATTAGAGTCAATCAGATCAGCATTTGCGATCGCCCTGCATATGCACCAACCGACAATTCCAGCGGGATGGGACGGCGCTTTGATCAACAACTTGCAGTATATGTTTGAGCATCCCCAAGAAGGAGATAATCACAATGCGGGAGCCTTTGCCTGGTGTTATGCGCGGATGGCTGATTTCATTCCCGAACTGGTAGAGCAGGGATATCGTCCGCGAGTGATGCTGGACTATTCTGGAAATCTGCTGTGGGGTCTGCGCCAGATGGGTCGGGGAGGTGTACTGGACAATCTGAAGCGCATCACCTGTGATCCGACGTACCAGCCCTATGTAGAATGGTTGGGAACAATGTGGGGCCATGCGGTCGTCCCTTCTACCCCAATTCCCGATATCAAGTTGCATATCCAGGCATGGCAACATCATTTTGCCGCGATCTTCGGCTGGGATGCTCTGGCACGGGTAAAAGGTTTCTCACTACCAGAGATGCATTTACCAAATCATCCTGACACTCTGTATGAATTGGTCAAAGCCCTTAAGGAGTGTGGCTATCGCTGGATGTTAGTCCAGGAACATACGGTAGAGACTCTCAATGGAGAAGCTTTGGGATATAAACATATTCCTCATCAATTGCTGGCTCGCAACTCCAAAGGTGAAATGCTCAGCATCACGGTGTTAATTAAAACTCAGGGTTCAGATACTAAATTAGTGGGACAGATGCAGCCCTATTATGAAGCTAAATCGCAACAGTCTCAACCAGTTTTAGGAAACGTTTTAGTTCCACCTTTAGTCACTCAAATCAGTGATGGAGAAAATGGTGGAGTGATGATGAATGAATTTCCTTCAGCCTTCAAAGCTGCCTGGTATGACCAGAAACAACAATCCGATGTGGTGGGAATGACAGGGACGGAATACCTGGAACTGCTTGCAGCAGCAGGTGTGCAGTCAGAAGATTATCCAGTTTGTTTACCTGTCGGTCAATCTCAACTCTGGCAACGGGTTCCCCCAGAAAATTGCACCCCGGAAGCAGTGGCAAACGCGATCGCGGCCATTCAACAAACGAACCCCAACTTTCACATGGAAGGAGCGTCCTGGACCAATCACATGAGTTGGGTACAGGGTTATGAAAATGTCCTGGCTCCCATGACCCAATTGAGCGCTCAATTCCATAAGAAATTGGATCCCCTGTTACAGAATTCATTCGGCCATTCAGTTCCCATCACGCGCACGTCTGCTTATCGTCGAGCCTTGCTCTATAACCTGGTGTTACAAACCAGTTGCTTCCGCTATTGGGGTCAGGGACTGTGGACAGACTACGCCCAAAAGATTTTCCAACAGGGACTCAACTCGACTTTAGCCATTTAGCCATATAGATGCGCACTCGAGTTAGACGCTGGATTTCTCAGCGTGCCGTTGTCTCAGTTGCAGATAGCAGTTTTGCGGCTTTGGAGTTTTTCGATGCCCTGCA
>NZ_JBRAGO010000124.1:0-11792 GCF_052746595.1 Leptodesmis sp. | reverse complement strand
ATCGCTGTAATCGCATGCGTCTGTCTGCCGATGGCTGGCTGCGTCCCTGTTTGCTCAACGAAACCGGACAGATTGATTTGAGAACGGCGTTGCGATCGGGTATTCTCCTCTACGAACTGCGCCAACAGGTTCGAGAACTGCTGATGCTCAAACCCGAAATCAACTACAAAGACCGCGACTCTGGCATCACAGGTCGCTATGCCCGTACGATGTCGCAGATCGGTGGGTAGGCAGGTAAGTTGAGGTTCTATCCTGGCCATTCATCCCTGAGTACCGCTACTCATTTAGCGGGAAAAATTGTACTGAGAGTGTAATTTACACCCATAGCCTGAATTGGGGTGGGCGGGGAGTCCCTTGGACTGAAGTAGTTGATTTGGACTGAAGTAGTTGATCAAGTGTGTAGGGCGGCCAAGTACCGCAAAAGCCATGCGTCTAGATCCGTTGGTGAAACCCAGCCGCTCCTCCTGTGGTAAACCAGTATTCCCAATGACCTCCAGCAGCCTGGGACCAATGTTGAGATTGAATTGGCCACTGCCTTCCGGGGTTCCTGAAATTTTATAGACCTTAACGGCTTTACCGTGGTGATTCCAAATTAACGGTAAACCCGGTTGAATCTGTTCCGGCGCTGCGCCTTGAGTTTGCAAAAAATAAGCATCCTGTCCCTGAGTGGTGCCATTGCCAAAGACCGTGGCAATTCCCTGTTCATCAATGGCGACAAAGGCTCCTTCCTCTAAACCGATGCCATAGACTGGAAATTGATTGCCAGTATCATGCACAATTCTGGCCAAGAATCCAAATAATCTGCCATACCGGGTTTCGGGATGATCCTTGTTGATTCGATCTAAATGGGTATCTGTAATCACATGTTTCAGGCAGGGAACTTGAATGAAATCACTGCGGTAAATATCTTTTGTATTGTGATGAAACGGATCGTTCAAAATTTCTGAACTGAGTAAGCCTTCATGAGCAGGGGCATAGTAATAATCTCCTAAAATGGTCATGCCGGCACTGGTACCAGCGATCGGAATCTTCTTTTGATGGATTAAGTCATTAATAGCTGTTTCAACGGTTGATCCTTCCCAATAGTCTTCATACTCATTCTGATTCCCACCCGCAATAAATAAAGCATCCGCATCACGGATATATTGAATAACATCTGGATGATTGGCTGCTGCACGACTGTCGATCGAAAGTTCAGCCGCAGAACTGATGAACTCTCGGTAATACTCACAAATCCAGACGGCTTGCGAACCCACCCCACCTGATCGCAGGACTAAATAATTTCCACCTTTGGCCCGTTTGAGAAACCAGCGGGTAGCCGCATCTTCTCCCAGCCGCCCCTCTTCGGCACCACTAATCAGCAGGATACCAGGCAGGGGATGAATACAAGTTGGCTGTCCGGTGCCACATTCACACCGATAATCAAAGTGATCGCTTTCCGGATCCGATGCCGATAATGGTTTGCTTTTAGGTCTAATACGATATCTCATGGTAGTTTTGATGCGAGGCTGGTGCGGCAGGTGGTCGGTCTTCAGTTTCCATGCATCATGGTAGGTCTGCATCAACGCCACGATCGCTTGCCCAATTTTCACGTAGGCTGCATCTGGGAGATTGGCCAGGGACACCCGCACCGACCATTGAGGAGCCTCAAAGCCTCCTCCCGGTAGCAACACAATGCCCTGCTCTTTGGCCAGTTGGAACACAAAATCAAGAGGATCATAATGCTTCACCAGGTAGTCCACAAAGTCGGAGTCGTAGGTGTCCATCGCCAACTTTAGCAGGTCGATCGTGGTGTAGTAGTGAGTTTGATGGATGGCATCATGGGGGACTGTTCCTAAGGCTTGATAGAGATCCGTCCATCGTTGAGTGACAATGTCCTGACAGGTGCGCTGATAGTGATCTTCTCGATCCAGCAGGCAGAACAGGGAAAATAGCGCCATCTGGACTTGTTGCGGGGTGGACAGTCCAGCAGTGTGATTGAGGGCCACGTTGCGACTATCCGCAACCATGCGATCGATGAATTTCAACCGCTGAGGTTCCAGGGCCAGGTGGGCATAGCGCCGGTTCAGGTGGTGGGTTGTGGAGTCAGGCAGTGCGGCAATTAGCCGGTCAATTACATTGTCGGTATGCAGGGCGATGACCCCCAGTCGCCAGCCTGTCGCCCCAAAGTATTTGGAGTAGGAGTACACGGTAATCGTGTTGTGCGGCAGGATCGCCATCAGAGAACGGAAGTCATTCACAAACGTACTGTAAACATCATCCGTAATCACGATCAGGTCGGGACGCTGGATGGTGACTAAATCCACCAGTTTTGCGATCGCGCTGGACTCTAGCCTGACTGACGTGGGATTGGAGGGATTGCAGAGGAAGAAAGCCTTCACATCCGGATCGGCTAACTTGTCTAATTCGGCGTCGGGAATCTGCCAATCCAGGGCTTCCCAGGCTTCAATGGCCAGTGATTGCAACTGAAAGGTGTTCAGGTGGGGAATTTCCAGGTATGGGGTAAAGATCGGAGTGCCCAAAGCGATTTTATCGTGTTTATGCAGGATCTTATTTTCCAGCAGAGAGTTGAAGATGTAGCAAATGGCCGCTGTGCCTCCTTCCGTAACAAACAGGTCGTAGTGTCCCGGTGGCGGCTGATCGTGGCATAACTCCTGCACCAGATAGCGATGCAGAATTTTTTCAGTCTGGCTCAGCATGCGCACTGGTTCCGGATAGCGATCGCCCAGAATGCCCTGTACCAGTTCATACACCCACTCATCCAGATCCAGGTGCAGGTGAGTCTGCCCATAGGTGAGGCAATCCTGCAAAAACGCGATTCCCGGTTGCTGCGATCGCTCCGCCAGAAACTGCTGCAACCGTTGGGCAATTCCTTCTGGCGGTGGCATTCCTCCCAGATGCTGCCGGGCCAGAACTGGCTGGGACTCCTGCACGGCAAACAGTCCCAGTTGAAAGAACCCAGACCGGGGGGTGGTAGCCAACCAGTTGGGATTGCCCCGTCCCGCATTCAGCATCATGCGTTCAGCATGGCTGGTGGCAAACTGGATGAGCTGGTCTTTGAGTTGAAAGGGACTCAGCGCTGCATATTTTCTTCGCTCTGCTGGTTTCATCACCATCCCCCTAGCGTGGTGACTCTAATTGTCATCCAAAGCGATCGCCGAATTCGCAATTTAGATACATTTCCTAACGCGATCGTACAGTTGCCGCTTCGTGGGATTTGGTACCAAGATGAACCAACCCACTGCCCAGAAATATGGTGGCAAAAAACTGATCTTCATTGTCTCCCAGGTAATCGCGCACGACCCCCATAAACCACAGGAACGCAATCCCAGCAAAGGGGATCAGATTGAAGGACAGCAGTAAGTTGTTCCGATGTTTAGTCAACCATGCCAGGTTATCTCCTGATTTTTCTGGCATAGCAGCCAGGAAGAGCACGATGGAAATGAAGATCAATATCGCAAACAGAATACCTGCGATCGCAGCAGCTTTGGGCGCTCTTAAACGGATGTAGATTTTTCATCTTTCTTGTCCCATAGCGACTTCTCAAGTAGATGAATCAAAATACACCCCACCCTTTGGACAGCAAATCGCAGTATTCAAGCCAAACGTGTCCTTGATAATATCATTCTTCTTGGGAGTTAGCTTTCTGGGTTAATTGTTTTTTGTTAAAAAACTCTGGCAACTTCCCAATTAGTGTCGTGGGTTTGTTTTTCTCTAGTGTGATGTAGTAGTTCGTAGGTTTTCAGTAATGGGTAAATGGGTTGACTGACCCTGGCAGGTAGCAGTACAGATCGCCTTGCTACTGGATTAAGAATCTTTTTCTTCGCGATCGCGTTGCTCTTTGAGTTCTTGCAGGGCTTCCATACTGACTCTAAACAGGAACCCTCCGACTGCGCCAATGATCATGAATCCGGACTTCTGGTCTCGATACAATCCAGTACTAAAAGGAGTTTGCATGAGCGTTGCTAGAATGAAGCCGGGGCTTGTGCCAACTAGCATTGTGATAGTTCTGGAAAACAATAACAGTTTGTGATTCATAATAACTCCTCGGACTTGGGAGTGTTGCTGAAAGTCGATGTTGAGAGATTCGATTTTGTTGCGATCTAGCTCTAACCGGAGTTGAGGAGTGCCCGTCGTAAAGGTGGTAGATGCGCTTCCGGCGATGGCAGGTTGCTGATTGGCTTTGGCAATGATTTCCTGTCCGTTGCTGGCAAAGTCATCCACAAAGACTGTTGCCAGTGACCTGGCCACGAACAGCCCCAGAATGATGTAACGGATTTGATGAAGAACTGCACCCACTGGTAGAAGCGGTCGCTGAGCCAGAAGAAAAACCGATTGAACTTATCGAAGAACCAGCCGAAGGGGCCTCCCATCGGTTGCGCTGGCCCCAGCAGAATCCCTGCCATACTGGGACTGAAGCTGAGGGCGTTGAACGTGGAAACGACGATCGCAAAGGCAATAATCAACGCGAACTGTTGATACAGTTTGCCCGTGAAACCGGGGAAAAAGGCCACCGGAATGAAGACAGCCATAAGGACGAGAGAAGTGGCGATCGTGGCTCCGCTTAAGTCATTCATGGACGCGATCGCGGCTTCTCTGGCGGTCATACCCTGCTTCTGAATCTTCTCCGTACAGGACTCCACAATCACGATCGCATCATCTACGACCAACCCTGTAGCCAGAATTAATCCAAACAGCGTCAGGTTATTAATCGAAAAGCCAAACAGGAACGCAAACTCCATTGCCCCAATCAACGCCACTGGAATGGCAATCAGCGGAATGACGGTAGTGCGCCAGTTTTGCAGGAAGATGAAAATCACCAGCACCACCAGCAGAAACGCCTGGATCAGGGTAATTATCACATCCTGAATCGACATTTTCACAAACTCAGTTGTGTCGTAAACCAGATCGATTTTCAGTCCCGATGGTAGGGTCGCTTCCACCTCTTTGATTTCTGAGGCCACCCGCCCCGCAATGTCCAGTGCATTACTGTCAGGTGCCTGGTAGATGGCAACCCCCACCCCCACCTTGCCGTTCACTCGGGCATTACTGACATAGCTCCTAGTTGGGCGCATCCCACATCCCGCAGACGAATCAGTCCCCCTTCACGGGTGCGCTGAATTACCAGATTGTTGAATTCATGCTCATCCCGAAACCGTCCCTCCACCCGGATCGGCAATTCAAAATTCTGTTCCTGTCCTGGGGGCGTCGGTTACTGCCCCACACCACCAGCCCCCATGACCACATTTTGCGATCGCAGCGCGTTAATCACATCCAGAACCGTCAGGTTCCGACTTGCCAGCGCCCTTGGATCGATCCACAGCCGCATCGCATTCGGTTTATCCTCAAACGCCGTGACATCCCCCACACCGGGCACCCGTCGCAGACGTTCGACAATATTCTAATCCACATAGTTACTGATGAAAATGTCGTCGAATTCATCCCGATCGCTGTACACCCCATAAATCTGCAAAATACTGCTGGAGGAGGCTCTCGTTGTCACCCCCAGTTGTTGGACTGGGGTAGGAAGCTGAGGAACAGCCTGAGCGACCCGGTTCTAGACATTCACCTGATTCGTGTTTTTGTTCGTATCGGACCCAAAAAAGACCGAGATCTGGCTATTTCCGGCAAAGGTGTTGGAGGTCATGTAGTCCATCCCCTGCACCCCGTTAATTTCTCGTTCCAGTACGACCGTCACGGTATCTTCCACCGTGTTCACATCGGCTCCAGTGTATTGAGCACTCACCCGAATTTGAATCGGTGCAATGTCGGGCAGGTAGTTAATCGGCAGCAGCAGAATACAGACGGCACCTACCAGCAAAATAATCAGGGTGCAAACCATGGTCAGCACCGGACGTTTAATAAAAGGCGTGGCAATGGAAAAGATCATGGGGTTCAGGTTTCTGGTTGAATGGGCACACCGTCACGGAGCCGTAAAATGCCCGATACGATCAGGGATTCTCCAGGCTTTAAGCCATTCAAGACTTGGTAGCTTTGCTGCTGGATATCCCCTAATTTCACAGGTCGCATCCGGGCTACCTGTTGCGTTTTGCCATTGGAGTTATCCGTTTCTGCCACATAAGCAAAACTCTTGCCGCTCATCTGCAACACCGCAGTGGTGGGAATTAACAGGCCAGTACCGCGATCCCAGATGATGCGGCCTTCCACGGATTGGCCATTGCGTAACTTGCCGTTGCTATTGGGAAACACCGCTTTGACCAGAACCGCCTGAGCCGCCTGATCAACCGAGGGTGAAATGAAACTCACCTGTCCAGTACTGATGCGATCGCGGGAATTAGGATCAATTAATTCCACGGTTAACCCTGGCCGCAACTGACCCAGACGATTAGATGGAACCAACATCCGCAACTCCAGGGCATCATTCTGGATGATATTGGTAATCGTCTGAGCACTGGACACCAGATCCCCTGGCTTGACAAAAATTTCGCCAATCACCCCCGCGATCGGAGCCGTCACCTGCTTAAATCCGACGTTTACTTCTGCTGAGGCCACCTGGGATTGAGCCTGCCGCACTCCGGCCTCGGCCTGACCCACCGCTGCCTAGGCCTGCTTAACCGCAACTTCTGCCTGTCCAACTCGTTCCTGGGCCGTTCGCACTCAATTGCTGCTAACTTCTAACTCAGTCCGGGCGCGATCGTAGTCAAACTTGCCGATCGCTCCCTGACCCAGTAAAAACGTGGCGCGATCGAAGTTGGTTTTCGCTAACTCCTGGCTGGCCTGGGCACCGGCCAGTTCAGTGCGGGCGATTTCAACACCTTTTTCGGCATTCCGCAGTTGCTGCACTGCCACATTCCTGTTCGCCTGGGCTGCCCCGACCCCGGCCTGGGCACCTTCTAACTAGGGCGCTGTCTGGGCAGGCTGAATCGTGATGATCGTGGCTCCCTGAGCAACGCGATCGCCCGGTTGCACCAGTACTTTGGCAATTCTTCCCTGAGTTTCCGGTCGCAAGTCTACTCGTTCAGTCGATTCCAATCGCCCCACATACTCGGAACTATCCGCCACGGCACTGGTTTGTAAGACCTGCAGCTTGACGGGTACGGTGGTAGGAGCAGCACTCTGAGATCCCTGTTTCTGGCAAGACACCAGCGGCATCGCAAGAAATCCGAAACTCAAAAGTGCTAGCGATGTAGCGGAGAGATGGAATCGTTTGACTCTTAGCCAGGTCAGGTACGCACACTGCATAGGTTAATAATGTAGAAAGCTATCAATTTTAATCTGGCAATATTAAGATAGTTGAACTATCAAGAGGCGCTTCGAATGTCTGAGTAGTAGTATGGGCAATCCCCCCGCCACCACAGAAATCGTCTCTCCATAGGATGATATATCATAGTCCAAGAACTCAGGGCGGTATATGCTCAATTGTTACGATCGCACCTGAAGGGCACCATATTTCAGAATCCAGGGCTTCTCAAGCATGGGCCATCATATCGTTGCCACCGTCATGGCAAGAATGTGAAAGTCGTTTTGGGATGACTTGATCTGGACACCATAAGTATCAGCAATCCGAAACCACTTTTTGGAAACCTCTGCTACTTTACGATTGCCGTCATCAATCTCATACTCAAAATCCAGAATATTTCCCTCATAACTCAGACTACTTGTATTTGAGCAAATTTGGATTAACGACAATCTGCTGCGATCGTTTTTTGCTTGACCTATGCCAAAGTACAGGAAAAATCTAGGAAAGTCATAGGAATTGATCGCCTGTATTGCCCTTGTTGAGCATAAAAAGCGATTTTTGAAATTGCCTCAAAAACCTGTTTTTTGCCTGTTTCCGTCTCAGCATCGGAGTGCCCTATTTCATTTTCACAGGAGGTTTCTTAACCTCGGCATAAGAGAGCTATGAAAGAATATCTGACAAGTTACGATCGCTCTTGCAGGTATCGCTTTCGGCCAAAACGTCTTGAAGAGAAGGCACACTGCAAAACTATTACCCAAACACCCGTCCTTATCAACCCGCCCTTACTGCTCTGGTAGGCCAGGATTTTAAACTACCCTCGCAGGTGCTTATGTTTCTACCCACCCGTGGAAAAAGCGATCGTTCTTGTCGTTGGGATTCTCTCTACCGCATTGGTGCAGTCTTCCAGTACCACAACGTCCATTATTGTCGGTTTAGTGGCAGGTGGTTTACCCGTCCGAATTGCGGTTCCGATGATCATGGGGTCTAATATTGGAACCTCTATCACCAATGGCATTGTGAGCTTACGATTTGTGGGCAAAAAGGAAGAATTCAAGCAAGCCTTTGCCGCATCAACCGTGCTGGATCTATTCAATCTCCTTGCGATGCTGATCTTTTTCCCACTGGAGATCCTATTTCATCCTTTGGAACGCCTCAGCACGGCTTCTGCCGACCTGTTCTTAGGTGACAGCGATCTGAGCATGGATCAGTTCGATCTGGTAGGTGCCATGACTCGCCCCCTCCGCAACCTAATTCGGAGCGCCACCGGGTTCCTGCCTGAACCCTTCAATGGCATTGTGCAGATTCTGATTGGCATTGCCCTGGTTTTCTTAACGGTTCAACTGATGGGCAAATTGCTTAAGCTTTTGATGGTGGGTCGTGCAAAAGATATCCTGCAAACTGCTTTGGGCAGAGGGCCGATCACCGGAATTCTAGCAGGTATATTTGTCACCATTCTGGTGCAATCGTCTTCTGCCACCACCAGTTTGATGATTCCGCTTGCAGGTTCCGGGGTGCTGGGACTGAATGTGATCTACCCCTTTACACTCGGTGCAAATATCGGGACGACCGTGACTTCACTGCTTGCGGCTACATCGGTTACCGGGGAAAGGGCGTTACCCGCTCTAGAGATTGCGAAGGTGCACTTGTTTTTCAACCTGCTGGGAGTTTTGGTGATTTTTGGCATTCCATTCTTGCGTCTATTGTCTGTGATTGGGACAGAACGCTTGGCGACAGCAGCAAGTGAAAATAAGCTCATTGCTTTCGTGTACCTGATTGGCGTATTTTTTGTGATTCCCCTACTTCTCCTGGGACTTTCACTCTTGTTCTAAGTCCAGTTAACTCATTCCTTTACAGAAGGTCACAAAACATTAATTATCGTTCCAGGCTTCCTATCAGTTTCCTATTTTGTTGCCCTAAAATGTTCACTTATCTTAGGAGTTTCAAAATTTTCGTGGGTTATTAGAACTCGTTTCAGGGCTGTATCATTTGCCCATCTCCCTGAGCAAGGTAGAAATCACTTTCGAGTGTCGAACATATTTAGAGAAAATTTGTCTAAAGGTCTTACAAGGTTTTTAGATTATCATCTGTCAAATTCTCTATTTGTCTTTTGGAGTGCTTCAAATGAGTATGCAAATCTCATCCCATTCAAGTTCCCAACCCATGAAAGACGAGCATTTTGATCCCAAGGGAAAGATGCCGTCTACATTTACAGTTGAATTGCAAAATGGTTTGCGTAAGAGCCTGCCATTTCAGGATGAGCAGGATTTTGAAGAGGCGAAAAAAGGCTTCATTGTGGCCCCTCCCTACAAGCAGATTATGGCAGAAGCAGGCAATGTCGCCTGGGATATGGGTAGCTATGAGTTCCTGTTGCAAAGTTTTGATAGCGTGTTCGACAGCATTCATCCGTCGTTGCAACGTCAGGCCGTTCTCAACATGGCCTACGGGCTGTATGAAGTCCTGCCCGACAAGATCTATCAGGTGCGCGGGTTTGACCCGGCCAATATGACGATCATCAAGGGCAACACCGGATGGATTCTGTTTGACATGTTGACCTGTAAGGAAACGGCAAAAGCGGCACTGGACCTGATGAATCAGCATCTCGGCCAGCGTCCGGTAGTGGCGGTGGTATACTCCCATTCCCCGTCGATCACTTCGGCGGCGTGCGTGGCGTGGTGGATGAGGCCGATGTGAAAAGCGGCAAGGTGCAGGTGATTGCTCCGGTTGGGTTCATGGAACACGCGATCGCCGAAAATGTGTATACCGGAACGGCCATGATCCACCGAGCTTACTTTCAGTACGGATTGCTGTTGCCGCGTAGTCCCTTTGGTCATGTGGATCAATCAATTGGTAAGAACACGGCTGCCGGACTGGTGGGATTGATTGAGCCGACCCGATACATTGAGCAGGATATTGAGGAATTGACCATTGATGGCGTTCGTATGGTGTTTCAAAATACTCCTGGCACCGAAGCCCCCGCCGAGATGAACACCTACTTCCCCGACTGGAAGGCGTTCTGGGCAGCGGAAAACATCTGCGGCACGATCCACAACATTTACACGCTACGGGGTGCCCTGGTACGGAATGCCCTGGAATGGTCCAAGAAAATTAGTGAGGCGCTCTACCTGTTTGGTCAGGAAGCCGAGGTGATGTTTGCCACCCATAGCTGGCCCCGCTGGGGCAATGACCGGATTCAGGAAGTGATGCGGACTCAGCGGGATACCTATGCCCATCTGCATAACGAGGTACTGCACCAGGCCAACCAGGGCGTGACGATCAATGAGATCCATAACGTTTACAAGTTGCCAGAAAGCTTACAGCAACGGTGGGCGGCCCACAGCTACCACGGTTCTGAGGAACATAATAGCCGGGCCGTGATTAACCGCTACCTGGGCTACTGGGATGCCAATCCAGCTACCCTTATTCCCCTCTCACCCCACGAATCGGCTCCACTTTACGTGGAAATGATGGGCGGGGCAGAGAAGATCCTGGCAAAGGGCAAGGCACTATACGACCAGGGCAAATACCGCGAAGCAATGGAAATCCTCAACAAGCTGGCCTATGCCGAACCTCAGAACCAGGCGGCGAAAGATTTGCTGGCGGGTGTGTTTGAACAGATTGGGTACCAGAAAGAAAGCCCCAGTGTCCGCAACAGTTTTCTCGCTGCGGCCTATGAGTTGCGAAATGGCTTCCCCAGTGGTGTCACGGCAAAGACGGTGACACCAGACATGGTTCGCGCTATGCCTACCGAACTGTTACTCGACTTTATTGCAATTCGAGTAGATAGCCGGAAAGCAGCGGGAATTAACTTCACCATCAACTTAATCACACCAGATAATGGTGAGAAATTTACGGCGGGGATGAGTAGTTCAACGCTGACGAACATCAAAGGGTTCCTGGCAAAAAATCCAGATCTCACCCTGACCATCAATCGCAGTGACCTAGAACTGATTATGGCTGGACTATCCACCTTCCCGGATTTGATCGGTGCAGGGAGGGTAAAACTGGAAGGCAATCCCGCTGTCTTTGAACAACTCCGGAGCCTTCTAGTCGAGTTTACCCCAGACTTTGAGATCATGCCCGGAACCCATCCCGCAAAAGCCGCCACCTCCCATCAAAAAGACGCTTTTGAACAACCCCAGCCTGCCGATACCTCTGGGGGTTAAGGCAATGAGGGGATGTGCAGAGGGGCAGGTGATGTTTCAAACATGTTGTTATCGATCCGTAGCGGCATTTCAGTGCAATGCCGCCACCAGATACTGACTACCTATCTGAAACATTACCGATAATCGTGTAATATCAGTTTGCCTTTGATTGATTATGAGTTTGAATAGGTATTTACACGCTTATGACCATTCTGCATCTCTCCAAATCCTTGTTTCCGATCCTGATGGGTGCTGTGCTGGTTCCCATAACCCCGGCTGAAACGGTCTCTGCCAAAATGGCCTCGTTGAGATTGCCTCTGGTGAATTCTGAGGTTCAGGTGGCGCCAACGCTGCGATCGCCCATCTTGCTTGCCCAACAAAGTAACTTCAGCAGCTTTTTTGAACGAAATCAGCCTGCACTCCCCCATCCTCGCGTAGCAGGTGGGGGT
>NZ_JBRAGO010000123.1:0-12180 GCF_052746595.1 Leptodesmis sp. | reverse complement strand
GCTTATCTCAATAATCAGTTATGAATCTTCTCTCTAGAAGGTGACACGCACCCCTTTTTATCTTTATGGGAACTTTGCAGTTTCGAAACATAAACTCGGTGTACTAAAAATCACTGGGCCATCTACCAAACAAGGGAGTGTTTATGCGACTACTACTTAAATTTGACGGTCTAAACCAAGTCCGGCTAGAGAATTTGAGTTTTTTGATAAGAGCAACAACGGTAGCGGCAGCAACAGTTAATCCAGCAAGAGCAACAGCAGGTGTTAGGTAACGATTTGGCAGGGTCGAATAAGAACCCCATGCTGTCTGAAGCTCAATTGAGTCAGACGGATACAGCCCTGGTGGGTCAATTGGCAGAGGCGCAAGTCAATCTGGCTGCCCTGACTGCCCAGGCTCAAAGTCTGGCGGCATCAGAGCGATCGCTGCAGACTCAACTTCAACAGTTTCCCGGTTTGCTGGCTCAATATGGTCGCTTGCAACCCAAGGTAGACCTGAATCGCACCACGTTTCAACAACTGCTAAAAGCCCGTCAGAAATTGGCTCTGGAAATTGCCAGAGGTGGATTTGACTGGCAGGTGGTAGAACAGCCCAAATTAGGGATGAAAGTCGGGCCAGATTTGCAACGCAATTTGCTCTTAGGGGCGGTGGCAGGGCTGATGCTGGGGGCGATCGCGGCCTTTGTGCGCGATAGTGCCGATGATGCTGTACATTCGTCCGATGATCTGAAGCAGGTTTCTCTCCCCTTGCTGGGCCTGGTACCTGTTCTGCCGCGTGAAACCGTGCCTGTGATCATTCACCTGCCGTTTTCTCGTCCTGATCTGCCTGTTCCATCCACAATGCAGGTCATTTACTGGCAACCCTTCCGGGAAGCGCTGGATTTGATTTACAAAAACATTCAGTTATTACCGACCGCAGCAGGAGTGAAATCGCTAGTTGTGACCTCTGCCCTGGCCGGAGAAGGGAAATCGACGATTGCTCTGGGGCTGGCAATCAGTGCGGCTCTATTGCATCAGCGGGTGTTGTTAATTGATGCCGATTTGCGTCGCCCTAGCCTGCACAAGCAACTGGATCTACCCAACGATTGGGGCCTCTCAACCCTGCTGGCCACAAATACACCATTACTAAACCGAGATGGTATGCAGCTACCGGGGCAATATTCGGATATTTCTCTGTCTGTTCTCACGGCTGGCCCTTCCCCAGCCGATCCTGCCAAACTTTTAAGCTCTCACCGCATGCAAGAGTTGATGGCAATATTTGAGTAAAATTTTGATCTGGTTGTCCTGGATGCTCCACCAGTGTTAGGAATCGTGGATGCTATTCTGGCTGCTTCCTGTTGCCAGGGAACCGTGATGGTATGGCGTATTGGTCAGGTCACTCGCACTGAACTGAACCAGGCGTTAGTGGTGCTGAATAAGTTGAATATAATTGGGATCATCGCTAATGGAGCAGATAGTACAATGAACTCGTACTTGACTTATGATAAGACTTCTTAATTGCTGATGAACAAGTTTTTCTCTGTCAAATTTTGGCTATAGAAGAGTTGCTAGCTGCAGTCTTTATGAAAATCTACAGTGTTATCAATCATGACTCTACTTTCAACCGCCAACAATTCAAAATTATTGCAACCTGATTGCGATCGCTCCACGCCTTACATGATGAAATGGCGACAAAAGCATCTATTTCTTCGCCTGCCCCCCACCTCTGAGCGAGTTTGTGTGGCTAAACCCACCAGTCAGGACTGGTTGGTGACTCGCTTACAGCGATCGCCAGCGCAGCGTGTGACTCTACCCCCAACGATGGAGGAAATGGAATTGGAATTATGGGCGAATGCCTGTGCTCAAACCCAGAAAGCAGTTTATCTCCAGATTCCCAATACTCCCGAACTGCCACGTAAGCGCAATAAGCTGACCTGGTGGTTGAAGCGGGGACTGGAATGGTTGGTGGTGTTTCTGTTGCTGCTGGTGCTCAGTCCGCTGCTGCTGGCGATCGCGGCTCTAATTTACTGGCAATCTCCAGGCCCGGTGTTCTTTTATCAATGGCGTGTCGGAGAGCGGGGTAAATTATTCCGCATCTGTAAATTCCGCACGATGATTGTCGGTGCAGAACAGCTACATCATCAGGTGATGGGGCCACAGAGTGGACTGCATAAACATGAACATGATCCCCGCATTACTCCTATTGGGTGGTGGATTCGCAAATATAGTCTGGATGAATTGCCACAATTGTTCAATATTTTGCGAGGTGAGATGAGTCTGGTAGGGCCTCGTCCCTGGGCGTTGTACGATGCGGTGCGGATCTGTCCCGAAATGCAACATCGCCTGAATGCTTTACCGGGAATTACAGGTATCTGGCAGATTGCTACCCGGTCTTATTCTGGCTCGCTATCACCAGATTCCCCTACTCTGTTATCTACAAATTCCTCCCTTTGACTTCAACCGACAGCGACTGTTTGGTTTGCAAGGGGTCAGGCGGTTTATTGCCGTGTCGGATCAGACGCGATCAGTCTGGTCAAAGTTGGGCTATGAGCCGGATAAGATTGATCTGGTTTACAACGGGACAGATACCAACAAATTCACGCCTGCCATGGATTTTGCTCAAGTGCGGCAGCAATGGGGCATTCCTGAATCGACTCGTGTGATTTCCTTTGTCGGTCGTCTGGATAAGGAAAAGGGCATTGAAACCCTGATTAAAGCCTTTGCTTTAGTCAAACAGACCTATCCAGATGTCAAGCTCTTGATTGCTGGAAAACCTTTGTTGCATGTCAGTTTGGAGAAGCAGAAGGAATGTCCTGAAGAGGGGATGAAATATCAGCGATCGCTGGAAGCCCTGTTAGACCAACTGGGGATTGAGGATTCGATTGCCTTTTTAGGACATCTGACTCAAACCGCTTCTCTGTATCAGATCAGTGATGTCACTTTGATGCCCAGCCTCTGGCCGGAACCATTTGGCAGAGTGATCATTGAGGCGATGGCCTGTGGAACTCCGGTGATTGCCAGTCGTACTGGAGGCATCCCTGAAGTATTGACTGGGGGGTTTCAATCTCATCTGGTGGACCCAGGAAATGCAGTTAATTTAGCAATGGCCCTGCAATCCATCCTGCACTGGCGCGAGACAGATCCCTCTCTGGGTATGAGAAGCCGTGAGTATGTGTTGCAGAAATTCAGTCTGGATTCAATGGTTGATGGGATTGAAAAAATTCTTTTCAAGGTGGTGAACGATGGCTAATACTCGCAAGGTTCTTTCCATCATTGAAGAATATCTGGGACACAAAACTTATGGGCATTTAATGAGAACTCATTTTGCTCAAGTATTTGCCTGTAATGTCGATTTTTGCTGGTATAACGACGATCGAGAAATTCACACTCGCATTCTGAATCGATTACTGAGTTATGTTCCGAAAAATTCCTGGTTGCGTGATCAAAATCTAACCGCTCATCTGCTGCGAATTCAACTGGGATTTGCGTACATGGCGCGACGATTAGCCTTACGGAAGTTAAAACAATCCAGTTACTCTGTTTTGCATTTCCATACTCAACCTCTGGCCTGCCTGTCTCTGGATTTAATGGAGCAGTGGCCAACTGTAATCAGTATCGATCGCACTATTATCCAGGTTGCCAAGGAGAAAACAGATCCTCAACTTCATTGGACATACCGCCCTCACTACGAGATTGAAAAACGAGCCTTTGAAAAAGCTGCTGCCATCGTTACTTTTTCTGAGAGTACCCGTCAGTTCATGCTTTAGGACTATGATATTGATTCCAGCAAAGTCAGAGTCATTTATCCCGGTGTTAATCTGGCTCTGTTCTCCCTTCCTGAAAGTCCTGCAAAAGTGACTCACCAGCCTTTTACTATCCTGTTTATCGGGGGTGATTTTGAACGTAAGGGTGGTCATGATTTATTGGCAGTTTTCTTGCAAGGATTTGCCAACGATGCAGAATTGCATCTGGTCACTACGGCTCCCATCCACTGTAATCATCCCAAGGTTCATATTCATCGCCAGATTGAAGCTTATACCCCGGAGTGGTTGCAGCTTTATCATCAAGCGGATGTATTTGTCATGCCCACCTATTCAGAACCCTTTGGTTGGGTTTTATTGAAGCAATAGCGGCTGGATTACCGATTATTGCCACGGCCATTAGTGCGATTCCTGAAATGGTGCGATATGAAGAAACTGGATTACTGATTCAACCGGGCGATCGTCCAGCTCTGGCCCAAAGTCTCTGCACTTTAATGAATAACCCTCAGCTACGTTCCACTATGGGTCTTAGAGCACGTCAACTCGCCACCCAAAATTCAATGCCCACAAGAACTTCCAGATCCTTGAATCTCTGTTTCGGGAGATTGCCGATAGAAATTCTGTAGACCCCTCCCCGAAATGGAGAGGGAATTTGAACAGTCCCCTTCCTTTGTAGGGAGGGGGATTAGGGGGTAGGTCTCAGAGATTACCTCCAGCACCAACTTTGACTTTGATGGGCTTTTCAATTCAAACCTCAAAACTTAGAACTCAAAACTTCCTACCTCGTCCATGAACATCCTGTTTACCTGCCACTACAATTTCAATCCCAACGCTGGCGCGATCGACGTGACGTTACGGCTACAACAGGAATATCAGCGCCTGGGCCATCAGGTGAGCTTCTACTGCCTGGATGACCTTCCCTCCCGTCTGCATTCCCTGCTGAAAGTCGCTGCCTTCCCGCAATTTGTCGCCTCCCACATCTCCACCCTCAACCGCCAGCAAGGATTAGATGTGGTCGATGCCTTTACTGCAGATAGCTGGTTCCACTCCTTCCTGCGCCAATCCAAAATCCAAAACCCAAAATCCAAAATCCTTTAGTGATCGTCCGCTGTCATGGTTTAGAATACATCGAGCACGAGGAATACCTGGAAGAAGTGCGTCGGGGAAATTTGCGCTTTAGCTGGAAATATCCCCTGTACCGAGGTAGTGTGCGGCTGTGGGAAGCGGCAGCTTCCATGCGAAATGCGGATCTCGGTTTGTTTTTGAATCAACGCGATCGTGCCTATGCCATCGATTGCTTAGGTATCCGTCCGGAAAAGGCCCATGTGGTTCCCAATGGCATTTCTGAATCCGAATGTATCGCCAGGGATTGGCTGGCTTTACGCTGGCAATGTTATGGAGTTACTACATTTTTCTGAAAGAAATCAAACTCTATGACCTTGATTGGCAAGCCAATCATGCTCTAGCGATCGCAAATCCATCTGGTAACTCCCTTGTAAACAGAGAAATCCTTCTGAAGTAAGCTATGCAGACTTACGCTTCTACCCGTTCTACCCTGCTCAGATTACAGCCTACCCTGGCGTGGACAGCAATTCTGGGGCTGATTGGATTCTCCGTCCTGTGCTTATTGGTACATGCGGGAGGATTGCTGCGGCTGGCTTATCCGGCGGGTGCTCTGGTAGTGGGAATTCTGTTATATCAGCGTTATCCCATTCTCTACCTGGGATATACCTGGTGGGTTGCTTTTCTAACGCCCTTTCTGCATCGCCTGATTGACTTTCAGAGTGACTGGTTGGATCCCAATCCCGTGTTACTGGCTCCCTTTCTGGTGATATTTGTGACGGCAATGACCTTTGTGCAACAGCTACCCAGGGTTTACCGTCGGGATGGCTTGCCCTTTATCCTGGCCACGATCGCCATTGTCTATGGTCTGCTCGTCGGATTAATCAGGAATCCGCTCAATTCTAAATCGGTTGCCTTTGGAACTCCTGAACCGTTGGGAATACGAGTTTTCAGTACGATGAATTCTCCTGGCCCGTTTGCTACGGTGATGATGGCTGGTCTGGTGCTGTTATTTACCAGTCGCAGTTCCATCCGGTTTGTAGGGGCTGGAGCAGGGTATCGGCTTTTCTTTTGTCTCTTGTGCGATCGGCCTGGTTGGGGTGGGCTGTCGCTCTATTAACCTTTATCCCAGCCTTGAAGCCTCGGTTACAGATGCGGTTAATCATCACAATTCTGGTGATGGCGATCGCGCTGATTCCGTTAATTAATCTGCAACCCTTTTCCAGTGCCATCTCAGCCCGTTTAGGTTCTCTTTCGGATACGCAGAATGATGTCAGCTTTAATGCCCGGTTAGCCGGATATGACGAAATTCTGGGAGCCGCCTTCTCTGAAGTTCCTGGACAAGGTTTAGGATTCGTGCTGGCAAGTGACAATCTGGGCAGCAATGACAGTGGCATTCTCACGATTTTGTTTACTCTCGGATGGCTGGGTGCTTTGCCCTATTTAGCAGGCATTTTTCTATTGATCCTCAGTCTATTTCAGATTACTGAGGCAGTTTCAGATACCTTTATCAGTGCCGCCCGTGCCATTAGTCTGGGAGTGTTTGTTCAGATTGGGTTGGGCAATCCTACCATCGCCCTCTCCAGAGTTGTGTTCTGGGGTTTTGCAGGAATGGCTTTAGCCGCCCAACGCTATTACCGTTGGCAATGTCAGGAGGAGTCATGAGTCAGCCCGTCTCTCCAACACCATCCCTGTCTATCCGTTGCTGTCAAATTGGCATTTGCTTTTCGTAAAGCCTATCACACTCAGTAGGGTGCTTATGAAGATTCTATTTCTCGATCAAAGTGGAAACTTGGGAGGTGCAGAACTATGCTTACTCGACATTGTGCGGCCTTACCGCGATCGCGCCCTGGTGGGTTTGTTTACGGATGGTCCATTCAGACACCTGTTAGAACAACACCAGCTTCCGGTGCAGATATTGAGCGATCGCACCATTCACGTTCGGAAACAAAGCCATTGGTGGCAGGGATTGAGTAGCCTCGGACAATTACTGCCGATCGTGGCTCAAGTTGTGAAGCTCAGTCACCACTATGACCTGGTTTACGCCAATACTCAAAAAGCGCTGGTTATCGGTGCGTTAGCCAGTGTCTTATCCCAGCGACCCCTGGTTTATCATCTGCATGACATTCTTTCAGCAGATCATTTTAGTACCAGTAACCTGCGTTTGGCTGTCACTCTGGCCAATCAGTTTGCCATTCAAGTGATTGCTACCTCTGAAGCGGCACGGGATGCCTTCATTGCAGCGGGAGGGGAGGCGGTTCGAACCACTGTAATTTACAACAGGTTTGATCCAGCTTTTTATCAACGTCCTGTCCCTGTGGATCCAATCCGAACTCAATGGGGCTGGCCAGATCGGTTTGTCATCGGTCACTTCAGCCGCTTATCTCCCTGGAAAGGACAGCATATTTTGCTAGAAGCGCTGGCTCATTGTCCTGAAAACGTAACTGCCATATTTGTGGGAGATGCTTTATATGGTGAGCAGAATTACGTTCAGGAATTGCATCAGCAAGTCAAGAGTTGGGATTGCAACGACGGGTGCACTCTTTAGGATTTCATTCAGATGTGGTGGCTTTAATGCATAGTTGTGATGCGATCGCGCATACTTCAACGGCTCCTGAACCCTTGGGACGAGTGGTGGTAGAGGCGATGCTGTGTGGTCGTTCGGTGATTGCAGCCCAGGCTAGAGGCATGATCGAGTTAATCAAATCTGGTCATACGGGATGGCTGGTTCCACCCGGAGATGCGATCGCTCTAGCAAACACAATCATTCATTGTCAGTCTCACTATGAACTGGCGATCGCAATGGTTCAAATGGCCAAAGAGTAGGTTAGCCATCGTTTCCATATCAACACGGTTCATCAACAAATTGCTCAATTATTCCATCAGATTTCGACTCACTCAGGCATTGAGTTGCCACTACAACAGTCACCCCTTGAACTTGGAGGATAAATCATCATGCTCACATGATGACAGGGATTGTCCTGGCTAAATATGGTCAAACAAAATACCCCTATGCCCTGGTCTCCACGGTTCATAACGAACTTCAGCGGAGTGTGGTGTTGATGGGATTGGCCGATCGCGTGATTGCGGTCAGTCGTGCCGTGGCGCGATCGATGGTGCAACGGGGCATTCCGGGTGCCAAAATTCGGGTTGTGTGTAATGGCACCCTCAATAGCCCACGTGATCGCTTTTCTGCGGCAGCATCCTTACCCCCTGTTTCCTTACAGCGTCTGGCCATTACTACGGTCGCTGGTATGTATCAGCGCAAGGGAATTGCTGAATTGATTGCGGCCTTTGAGCAGGTGACGCTGACGATTCCCAAAGTCCATTTATATCTGGTAGGGAATGGCCCCGATCGGCCTAAATTCATGGCCCAGGCCCAACGTACCGCGGTAGCCGATCGCATTCACTTTGAAGGCTTCCAACCTCAGCCAGTCCGCTATCTGCAGGCAACCGATGTGTTTGTGCTGGCCTCTCACCAGGAACCATTTGGTTTGGTACTTTCAGAAGCGCGAGCGGCCAGGTGTGCCATCGTTGCCAGTCAGGTGGATGGTATTCCAGAAGCGTTAGACTCTGGTGAAGCAGGTCTTCTAGTCCCACCTGGCCATATCGAGAGGTTAGCGAACACCATCAGTCAACTGTTGAGCGATCCTGGCCTACTTAACGCCTGGAAATCACGATCGCACCAGAATCTAGAGTGGACACAGGTAAGCCGAATGCATCAGGAAACTCTGGCAGTTTATCAAGAGTTGAAACCTATTGTGTGTACACAGTAGCTGACCAAGAAGGAGAACCAAGCCAAAAACAGTTTGAAGTCTCTCTTCTTAAAAATTGCAATCCTGGAAATAGACGTTTGTCTATAATTTAAAACCAATAATCAATGACCAATGAGCAATTGTAAGAGAAACATTATGATTAACAATTTAGCAAGTCATCGAGCAACTCATCCAGCCGCTTCGCAAAATAATCAAAAGATTCTCTCGATTCAGGTACTGCGTGAATTGGCGGCAGTATTGGTGATTCATTCCCATGCGATCGGTCATCAGATGAAGCTGAATAATGGAGAAGCTTTTCAACGCCAGTTTTTCCACTTATCGAGCTTTGGAGCTGTGGGAGTTGATATCTTTTTTGTGATTAGTGGCTTTATCATCACTCTAGTTGCCAGAAAGTTTGTTAGAGAGCATGGTTGTCAAGATTTCTTTGCCAAACGATTACTCCGTATCTTGCCTATTTACTGGGCCTTGACTCTGGTTGAGTTAATTCATGCATTTGTGCGCCATCCTGAGCGATTACCCCTCAGCACAACCATCAAATCAATTATTCTGCTTCCCATTTTTGATCAAGAGAACTTTATCTTCCCCATTATTAGTTTGGGCTGGACTTTATCCTTTGAACTCTATCTCTATCTAGTTGTAGCTGTATTCTTACTTTTCAAGCGCAAGAACTTTATTGTTCAACTGATGACATTCATGGGTTCGCTGGTTTGTATCGGATTATTTGTACCGGAGATTAGCAACCCGCTGTTTAGGTTTATGACCAATCCTATTATTATTGAATTTTTAATGGGCTGTTTGATTGGTATGCTCTATCTTTCCGGTTCACGATTAAAGTCGAATGTATCATATGGATTGCTAGGAATAGCAATTTTAATGCTTCTAGGAATGATTGTTTTAGGCAATGGCAATACCAGCAGAGCCGAAACTATTCTGATTGATGATCAGGCTCTAATTCGGCTGTTACTGTGGGATCTTCCTAGTGCTGCTTTAGTAGCTAGACTACTATTTCTAGAACTAAATCAGCAACTTCAATTTAATCGGCAATTAATTTTGTTTGGTGATGCATCATATTTGATCTATCTGACGCATTACTTTGCTCTAACCATATTTACAAAATTCTGGTATATTTCTCGCCTACCATTTCCAGACCTGTTCATCATCTTGGCTATTATCTTTGCTACTTTCGTAGGTACTGCTTTCTACCTTATTGTAGAAAAGCAGCTACTCCATTATCTTAACTGTAAGTATCAGCAGTATTGTAAGCAAAGAGATGGCAGATGAGCCGATCCCCTGGAGTGGCAGAAAGAAGCCCAATAGGTACTTACCGGGTAGCAGGGGTAAGCTGTACGAGTAATGGGTGGTCAGGAATGGTCAAGGTTAACTGATTAGGAGCAGTATATTGGGCGATCGGGGTGGTAGACTGATTCGGTAAGTAAGTTGTTGCCTGACTAATGGGAGTTGTAAGGTTTAACGTTACCGTTTGAGCATAATTCTGATCCGTACTGGGAACCTCAGACCAGAGCGCTAGATAAAAATCACCATTACTCTTCTGCAATAGTGTGTGATGAATATTCTGAACATTGCCACTAAAAGAATAACTGAGAGAACCCGGTGTAAAGGTTGTATGCGTATCATTTAGCAATCGCATCAAGTTTTGTTGGGCGATAAAGGCTGGTTTAGGAGAACCATAATCGTTTGGCCGTTGTGGGTATAACCGTTGGTGTAAAAAACATCGAACTCATTCAAAATCTCGACCGCATCCACCGCATTCGGGAGCATATTCTTCACCAACTGCTGCACTGTATAACCTAGCGGGTTGATATTGTAGGAAGAATCCGGGCCAACGCCGATGTTAGGATCGATGACTAAGGTTGATTTGATTCCTACACTGGCCAGGTCGTTAATTCATTGAATCCAGGTCAGATCACTGCCCCCATCCCGGATGTGCTTGACTCCCAGTTCTTGCAGGCGTTGCTTAATTAGAGAGTAGTTGCCGTAAGCCGTGTCATAGTAACGGATAGAGTGTTAATACCGATCGAGTCAATGAAACTAGCAGCAGGTTTTGCCGTTTCTAGAACTGAATTAGCACTCAATATAGAACTCGGAAAGAGTTGACTTTGGGGAATAATCTCCTTCGTTTGGCTGGGACTAGACCACATTAATTGAGCAACAGCATCGCCTACTAGATCGTAATACTCTAGTTGAATGGTATAAAGCTGGCCTGCATTCAGAGTAATAGTGCCACTGTTTTCAGTTGCTTCATGAGGTAGCCAGTTGTCAATCAGGGGTATACCATTCACCCAAAGCTTGATTCCGTCATCAGAATTGGTATAGAAGGTATAGGTTTCCGAGTATTTGGGTTGTACTTGTCCTGTCCATCGTACAGAAAAGTTGTCGGATGGTAGGGAAGAACTGGGTGCGCCGGCTTGCCATAGGAAGTTAACGGTTGGATTGAGTTTAGTTTGCCGCAGAATATTAAAATTGCGCCCCTCATAGTAGTCTGCTTGTAATCCGTTAACTAAGGTAGATGAGGTTGTGATAGCAGTTTGGGTGATCAAATCCATGAATCAAAAGGCGTTTGAACAGTATCTGGCGGTTAAAACCGCGACTACACTCACCAAGTCTGCCGACGCAGACTCAATACAATCAAGGTTTTCGGGAACCTGCGTCGGCAGGTTTTCTCGGTATAGCCGCAACTTCAGTCGTCAGGGTGATTGACGAATAGGTGTAGTGTTTGAGCGTAGTCAAACATCACGATCGCAAAAGTCACTGGATTACATTTGGATGTCTGCTTTTCTTACTGGTTAAGTACCAAATTCGGATACTGAATGATTTGCCTGCAAGCGTTTAACTATCCCTTTAAGAGACTTAAGCAAGAGAGATAGAAACACTATTTCTACTTAAAGGAATAGATACAATGATGTGCTTCACAAAAGCTTTAGAAAACTTATTAAACTTTTGCAATCGACTTTTATCAGAGTAGCGAAATAACTAAGATTTGCAATAGGATTTATACCTAAAGTTGATGTATTTCAACACCTTTACTCGCTGATGCTAGAAGCTACAGAAATTGTGTTTTTACGGGGAACAACGGAAGCGATTAGTTTGGTGACTCAGACTTGTGAACGGATAACCTGATCGACTGACAAATCTTTTGCATTGTTGCCCGAACCACTCTCACCCTAGCCCTCTCCCAACTTGGAAGAGGGCACTGGAATCGGATCTTCCCCTCTCCCGCTCTGGGAGAGGGGAAGGCGAGAGAGTTTTGTCAGCCAATCAGACAAATAACTCTATAATTTACGATTCAAACTGTATTGAAATTGAACGTTAAGAAATCAAGATTTCCCTAACTCCCTAACGCTCAATTTCAATTTTAGGGAATTGCCATCAAATCATTTTCCAGTTGCAGGATGTGTTAGGCATTAGCCGTAAAGCATCGCAGGGATTTTATCTTCGCGCACAGCCCTTAGCTCTCGGTTTTGGCAAGCTAGCCAAAGTGGTATCAGCTTTCCCTCAAAAACCTATCAGTAAGGACAAGCCGAAGGATCAACTCTCCTCGTTTTACCTTCTGGGGACAGCTTGTTCGAAATTGATGTTATAGGGAG
>NZ_JBRAGO010000122.1:0-12391 GCF_052746595.1 Leptodesmis sp. | reverse complement strand
GAATCTCCTGCTATACGCGAAGCGTTAGCGGGATGAGCGTCAATCGCTGAAGCGATATACACCAGTGCCAGCACTGAAAAAACATAGGCTTGAATCACGCCAAACACTAGCCCCAACAATTGCATGGCGATCAGGACAAACAGCGGCACCAGCTAGAGCAGAATAGCTGCCAATAAATTATCGCTCATAATATTGCCAAACAGCCGCACCGCCAGGGCCAATGTGCGCGAAAACTCCCCAATAATTTGAAAGGGCAGCATGATCGGCGTGGGTTCCAGATAGCTCTTCAAGTAGCGCCCCAATCCCTGCTGGCGGATGCCAAAAATCGGCACCGCTACAAAGACACAGAGTGCTAAGGCTGCTGTCGTTGAAAGAGACCCCGTAGGAGCATGATAACCTGGAACCACTGTGAGTAAATTGCAGGTGACAATGAAGAGAAACAGGGTGCCGACAAAGGATAAATAGGGTTCTGGGTCTTGCTGGGTAATCTCTCGAATTTGGTTGCAAATCCCATCGACCACTAGCTCTAACCCGTTTTGCCAGGAAGGAAGTTGAGGATGAACCGATAATTGCCGCGTCACCCAGCCCGATAACCCCACCAGTAATCCCATCGTGATCCAGGTAAATAATAACGTGACATTGATCACGAGCGGCTCTCGCGCATAAATCACGATATTGTCAGGGCTAATCTCCATCTCACTCCTCCAACATTAGATTTGTCAGGGAGGTTTGGGGTCACCAACGAGCAATGAGCAGGGTTCGGGCTAATAAAAATCCCAAAAGCGCAATGATTAAACGTTCCCAGTCCTCCCCGACGATGAAATACAAGGACAGAAGTGCCACACTCAGCCGACCTATACCGCTGCCAACCATCAGCAAGACGGGATGTTGAGTGCGCGTCAAGTGTTGCACTGTGAACCACAAACAACTGAAATAAAAGATCCCTAAGACAAAGCCAAGTGGGAAGACTAATAAATCCGGTAATAGCGTATGCATAAAAAGATTCATCGCGATGCTCCTCAAAAATGCGCTTCAAACACCAGTCTTCAAACAATTCAGACTATACAGAACGCCATACTCGCTCTCATCGCTGCTGTTCTCGTTGAATCCAATACCAGGCGTTCCAACACCCCAGAACAATGCCGACAAACAGCAACATTAGCGTCCAGGAGTAGGGACTGGGAAAGCGTTTATCGATCCAGATGCCCAGAGCAATCCCTAGCAACGTCGGCACCATAACCGACTAGCCCACCATGCCAAATAAGCCCAAGCCTGTCCAAATACTGCGATCGCCCTCCTGCCGCGATTGAACTTTTTGCTTTGATTTTTGGCTCACTTGCCGTTCAAACGCGGTGTGATGAGAATTCAATGGTTTCGGCTTTAGCGGATCAGGTGATTTCATGGGAGCCTCCCAGTTCCATAAACTCGCGCACAAAGCTGGTTTCCAGTCGTGCTAGCGTACTGCGTGCCTGTCTTTCCTGCTCATCCAGTTGGCGAAACTGTTGCTGTACCGTTTGGTGTAGGGTTTCGAGATCGACCCCTCGCACAGCACTCCTTACGGAAACCCAGACCATTGTGCCTTGCTTGACCAGAATGCCTTCATCGATCGCTAAAAACACTTCCTCCCCACTTTCTGACTCAAAGGAGAGGATGCCAGGAACCAAAGCCGCGATCCAATCCACATGCTGAGGCAAGAGACAAAAAGAACCCTCTTCGCCCTCAGCAGTCACTTTCGTAACCCGCTCGTCGATCAACACATTGGTCGGTTGCATAACTTTGAGCTGCATCATCGGGTTGCCTCCTCGATGTTGCCAATCATGTAGAGGGCACTTTCGGGATAGTCTGCAAAGTCATCATTGAGGATGCGATCGCACCCCTCTAATGCGGCATCCAGCCTTACCAATCGCCCTGGTTTGCTGGTAAATTGTTCGGTGGAAAAGACGGGCTGAGTCAAAAACCGCTCCAGACGACGGGCGCGGTAGACGATCTGGCGATCGCTGGCTGCAAGTTCTGCCATCCCTAACATGGCAATCATGTCCTTGAGTTCTTCGTAGGTCGCCAGGGTTTGTCGTACCGCTAGGGCAATCTTATAATGGCGAGTTCCAGCGATCGCGGGCATCAACATTTTTGAACTCGATCGCAGAGGATCAACCGCTGGATAAAAGCCTTTGCTGGCGCGTTTGCGAGAGAGCACGATCGAAGCGGAAAGATGTCCAAAGGTATGCACCGCTGCCGGATCGGTAAAGTCATCCGCAGGCACATATACCGCCTGCACCGAGGTAATCGCCCCAGTGGTGGTACTGGTAATTCGTTCTTGTAATGCCGCCAATTCCGTTGCCAGGGTCGGCTGATAGTTCACCCGCGACGGCAATTCCCCCATCAAGCCCGACACTTCTTGCCCTGCCTGGATAAACCGAAAAATATTGTCAATCAGCAGTAAGACATCCTAGTGCGCATCATCCCGGAAATATTCCGCCATCGTCAATGCAGCATGCCCCACCCGGAAGCGGGCACCAAGCGGCTCATTCATCTGCCCAAACACCATGACCGTTTGATCCAACACGCCAGCCGCCTGCATCTCGCGGTAGAGTTCTTCCGCTTCCCGATTGCGCTCACCAATGCCGCAAAACAGGCTAATCCCCTAATGTTGGCTGACCATGTTGTGGATCATTTCCGTAATCAGCACCGTTTTGCCAACCCCCGCCCCCCAAACAGTCCGGCTTTACCCCCCGCTCGATCGGAGCCAGCACATCAATCACTTTGATTCCCGTTTCCAGAATTTCCGATTGTGTGGATTGGTGTATCAACGGCACCGCCGATTGATGAATCGATCGCCATTCAACATCCGTCAACGGTTCCCGGTTGTCGATGGGGGTGCCAAATACGTTAAACATGCGCCCCAATAGCGATCGCCCCACAGGCACTTCTAACGAATGCCCCAAATCCACGACGGGCGATCCCCGCGCCAACCCGGATGTAGACGTCAGCGCAATTCCCCGTACTATCTCTGCATTGATATGGGCCACCACCTCCACAATCACCTTGCCATCCTCCCCGGCATTGAGTCGATTGAGATAACTGGGTAATCGCTGTGGGAAAACCGCATCCACAACACTCCCCCGGACTGAAACGACAGTCCCCATATTTTTAGATGGGTTGGTCTGGGATGGTTTGGTTGAAGTGAGCATGAGTACAAGTCTCCTAACGCATCACACCGTGGGGGATGCAAGATCTCGCTTTAGCCTTAAATTTGGCAGCGGGGATCGCGCAGACTGGCTTTTTCTGGCTCTCGGGGAAACCAAAACGCGGTGCGTTTACAAATGCCGACTAGCATGAGCATCACGGGCACTTCAATTAACACCCCCACAACCGTTGCCAGTGCTGCACCAGAGTTTAAGCCAAACAATGTAACAGCGGTGGCGATCGCCACTTCAAAATGATTACTGGCCCCAATCATGGCAGCAGGAGCGGCATCTTCATAGCACAGCTTCAGTTTCAGAGCCGCCACATAGCCAATCCAGAAAATAAAATTGGTTTGAATAAATAATGGCACCGCGATTAACACAATGTGCAGTGGATTATTGACAATCAATTCACCTTTAAAAGCAAACAGCAACACCAGCGTAATCAGCAACGCCGTGATTGCGACTGGATCAAGGTATTTCAAAAATTGCGTTTCAAACCAATCCCGTCCCTTATGCTTCAAAATCCAGTAGCGGCTATAGACTCCACACAGCAACGGCAACCCCACATAAATTAAAACGGATAGCACGATCGTGGCCCAAGGCACCGATAAGTTACTGGCAGACAACAGTAACCGACCCAGGGGTGCATACAAAAACAGCATGGTGAGCGAGTTGATTGCCACCATTACCAGCGTTAATCCCTGGTTGCCAAAGGAGAGATATCCCCACATCAGTACCATCGCCGTACAGGGGGCAATGCCCAATAGAATGGCTCCGGCAATATAGGAGTTAATGAGGGAAATCTCCTGCCCATGAATCAGTTCAGTACCTGTAATCAGAGGTTTGAAGAGCCAACCTAAGAAGAATTGGGCGATCGCCAGCATGGTGAAGGGCTTGATCAGCCAGTTGACCACTAGGGTCAGCAAGACAGGTTTAGGCGTGCGAAAGGCCCGATCGATCTGGGTAAAATCAATTTTCACCATGATCGGGTACATCATGAAAAACAGGCAGATGGCGATGGGAATTGATACTTGGTAGATGCTCATGGCATCCAGCGTTACCGCGACTCCTGGAAACAGCCGCCCTAAAGCAATGCCTGCCAGAATGCAGAGCAATACCCAGAGGGTGAGATAACGCTGAAATAGACTTAATTTCTCTGGAGGTTGGTCTAGGGTCTGAGAATTTGGCACACTCATGAACGGTTTACTCCCTTTTTCAAAAATAGCGATCGCGATTTTCTTTATAGCCAAACAGCGATCCGCAAACACGAAATAAATGCTTAAACCCAAGAAGGAGCTAACGTTCCTGTCAGTGCCCCGATCGCCAACACGAAGGCAGGGTGCCACTTGAGGCGGGTTAGCAAAACGAGGGCGACAGCGCCTAACACTAAGCTGAGCGGGCGATCCCAATGGAGCGCACCGGGAGCCAAAGCAATCGCCGCCGCAAGAATCAAGCCCACGACCGCTGGATTGACCCCAGCCAGAAAGTCTTTGGCCGCTGTGACATGGCGAAGGTTTTGATAAAAATGGGAAATCCCCCACATCAAGAGGGTCGCAGGCAAAAACAGGGCCACCGTCGCCACCAAAGCACCGGGAATGCCCGCAACTCGGTAGCCTGTAAAAGTGGCTAGCACGGCCATGGGTCCAGGGGTTAATTGGCTGATGGCGACCCCATCGATAAATTGTTGCGGCGTCAGCCAGCCTAGCTCTGTCACCAATTGCTGATGCAGCACCGGAATCAAGACAAAGCCCCCACCAAAGAAAATGAAGCCCACTTTGAGAAATACTATCGCCAGCGTTATCCAGCCCACCGTCGCCAAGCCAGAAACCATCGTCAGCATCGCTAACGGTTGATGCGGCAATACTTGCATTGAGAGAGGCAGGGTGAGTAGGCCGTGAGCGGTTTGGGCTGGGGGGCGGGGTTTACCAAGCTTCAGCAGATAGCCGATCGCGCCTGCGATTACCAGTATCCAAACGGGGTTAATCCGCGCCAGACTGCCCAAAACAGCCCCTAGGAGTAGGGCGATCGCCACGGTCGATTTAACTGATTTCCGCCCCATCGACCACGCCGCACTGAGAATCAGGGCAATCACCACGGGAGCGAGTCCCGCTAGGGCACTCTGGAGCGACGGAATTTGGTTGAAGCTGAAGTATAACCAGGACAGTACAATCACCAATAGCACCGATGGGGCTAAGAAGGCGACCTGAGCCAGCAGTGCGCCCCCCAACCCAAACATCCGATAGCCAATAAAAATGGCGGTGTTGACTGCAAATGGCCCCAAAATTTGTCCTAGCCCCACGCCATGGAGAAACTCCTCTGTTTCCACACACTGCCGTCGCTGCACGCATTCCTGCTCCATCAAGGCAATCACCGCCACACCTCCCCCAAAGCCAATTGCCCCCAGTTTCAGAAATCGCAGCGCCATTTCAAGCTGGGTCATCACAGGCAAAGAGGCAACGGCTTCAGACGGTTTGCCGTCACCATTTAGTTTGCTCAAAGGTTCCTCCATTGCCGATTGCTCCTGATAATAACAGCCGGAATTTTCACTCTGCGTAGAGGTTCGATCGAACCCCTACTCTTTGTGTCCGTCTAGGAATTCGCGACCATAGAGGTCTTGGACATTGTCCCCATTTGGAGCGCTTCGCTACAGGGCAAGCAGACGTGCTGTCCGTTGATGTGGCGGCTGAAAGGTTCCACCGTCATTTCACCGCAGCGATCGCACACAAAGGTCGCAAAACAATGGGACGGCTCTTGCCATTGATACTCATAAACCTGTCCAATATTCAGCAGCATTTCATCAGGGGCCTTGACAACCTTTTCAATCAAGGGTTCCACGACTTCCTCCGGCACCTGAGAAGCAGGCACCCCCTGTTCACGGTAGTCCTTGAAAAAGCTGGTTTCTTTATTCGCCTTCATCGCTTCGGCTTTGGGTGTGACGCGCACGGCGCGGCCCGTTTTTTTATCAATCAACGTCAACCCCCATTTCCCCAACTGCTGTTTCTGGATGTTGCCCTTACCAAAGGTGCAACCCGTCACCACCTGAATCCCATCGGCAAAACAAGTGGCGCAGTGATTATCACCCAGTTCTACGAGCGCCATCAACTGACCATCCTTGGCCCGTTCTACTCCTAGAGCCTGCATGGCAGCAGCACCCACCCGTAAGCCCATCGGCATAGCCGGGCACTTATGTCCGTGAAACTTTTGTCCAAATTCCAGCAAGTCTTTGTCAATCATGGCAACTCAACTATCTAATCAAATCGTTATCAAGGATATAATAAGGTCTATACTTAGGTATAAGGTCAAGGGGGTTATATCTTGTTAGCAAAACGAGCATTGAGTGCAATGGCTGGCGAGCTTACCCTCTGCGGTGAACAGCAAGCGTAGGTATCATCGTGATACGATGAATCATTGGTTAAAGCTATAAAGCTTAATGGCGACCAATCGAGCAATGTATTCTTTGAAAAGCAGGACAGTTTGGCAGTTTAGGGGAAACACGAGTACTCAATATCCACCCTAAAGCTGCCTCCGGAACTTGGGCAGGCGTGCAATCATCGCTCCAATTAAGCCTTGTCCCCTTGTTTAACCGAGTCATTCCACTCAACTTAAATCCTTGGAGGGGCCGTTTGGTGTTCCAGGGGATTTTCAGCCATGCATAGCCACTTGCCTTCGGCAGTTTCGCCGAAACAGTCTGTTTTGAAGCAGCTTGAGCCAGCAATCGGTCGCCATACCCAAATAATTCATCTGTTGCATGCGATCGCCTTGCTGTCGAGCCTATAGAACGATCAGCAACCTTTTTAAAGGCAAGCGCAAGAATTTAGGAGGTCTATTGAATATCGCGACTTTACGACGAGAGTGGTTGGTCAACCCTCAACAAGACATCTTGGCGGGGGCCGTGGTTGCCCTGGCTTTGATTCCAGAGGCGATCGCCTTTTCGATTATCGCGGGGGTTGACCCCCAAGTAGGGCTTTACGCCTCATTTATTATTGCGGTTGTCACTTCGATTTTTGGAGGCCGACCTGGGTTAATTTCGGCGGCTACTGGGGCCATGGCCTTGTTGATGGTACATCTGGTGAAAGATCACGGCTTACCCTACCTGTTTGCTGCGGGTATCTTGACCGGAATTTTTCAGATCATTTTTGGCTACCTCAAACTGGGGCGTCAGTTGAAATACGTTCCCCGTGCAGCTATGGTGGGGTTTGTCAATGCGCTGGCCATTCTGATCTTTCTGGCCCAATTGCCCCAACTGACGAATGTGCCGATTACAGTCTATGGGATGACGGCAGTGGCCTTGGCGATTAATTTATATCTTGCCGCGATTGACTAAACTGGTTCCTTCGCCCTTAGTGGCGATCGTAACCTTGACAGCGGTTTCTATTGTTGCCGGGATTCAGGTTCCCACGGTGGGGGATATGGGCACGTTGCCGACTACCTTGCCGCCGTTTGCCATTCCTCAAGTGCCCCTCAACCTGGAAACACTGAATATTATTTTTCCCTATGCCCTCACCCTAGCCATAGTGGGCTTGTTAGAGTCTTTGCTCACGGCGTCTTTGCTGGATGAACTGACCAACACGCCTAGTGATAAAAACCAGGAAGCTAAAGGGCAGGGCATCGCCAATATCATTAGTAGTTTCTTCGGCGGTATGGCTGGCTGCGCCATGATTGGCCAATCGGTAATTAATATCAAGTCGGGCGGACGGGGGCGACTCTCGACCTTTAGTGCGGGTGTGTGGCTGCTGGTTTTTATCCTGGTCTTGGGCGATTGGGTTCGGCGAATTCCCATGGCCGCTCTGGTCGCTGTGATGATTATGGTGTCAATCGGCACATTTAACTGGTCATCGATTACCCAAATTCGTCGAATTCCCCGTAGTGAAACGGCAGCGATGTTGTCAACCGTTCTGATTACGGTGATCACCCATAACTTAGCGATCGGGGTCGTCATCGGCATCGCGCTCAGTACGGTATTTTTCTCCCGCAAAGTGGCCAAATTGGTGTTTGTCGATACGGTCCTGAGTCCGGATGGGTTGCACCGCACCTACAGCATTGCGGGACAGATTTTCTTTGTGGCGATCGATGATCTGTTAGAAAAGTTCAACTTTCACGAAGAACTGGAAAAAGTCACCCTGGACTTTAGCCATGCCCACATTTGGGATCAGGCGGCTGTCGGCGCGATCGATCAAATTGTGCTGAAGTTTCGCCGCACAGGAGCCGATGTGGAACTGGTGGGCTTAAATGAGGCAAGCGCTACCCTGCTTGAGAAGTTAGCCATTCACAACGACCCGGATGCCCTGGAAAAAATGGCGAGTCACTAACTAAGGATAATGACCATGGAACGATTATTGGTGTGCACGGATGGCTCGATTTTTGCCCAGAGCAGTTATCGCTATGCTGCCTGGTTTGCAAGTCGCTTGGGCGCTAGGGTTGAGGTTCTGTATATCACGGATGAGCAGCGCCAAGCGGCCGCCGCGGCAACAGATTTCAGCGGTAATTTAGGATTTGATGCGGCGGCGGTGTTACTGGACAAATGGTGACGCTGGAACATGAAAAAGCTAAACTCAGCCATCAACGGGCCCAGCATATTTTGCAGGATGCAGAGCAAGTTCTGCTCGGTCAGGGTGTCCCATCGGTTAAGGTGATTCATGAAACGGGATCACTGGTTGATCGCCTGCCGGAATTTGAAGCCATTGCCGATCTGATCATTTTGGGCAAGCGGGGCGAAACAGCAGAACTGGCCTCAGGGCATTTGGGTGCTAATCTGGAACGGATTATTCGCGCCAGCCACAAACCCTGTTTGGTCACTTCGCGCCAGTATCAGCCGATTGAGCGGTTGCTCTTGGCCTACGATGGCAGTCCTAGCGGTCAAAAATTGCTGAGTTTTTTGGTGAATTCCCCAGTTTTCAAAGGGCTGGAACTGCATATCGTAACCGTGGCCAAGGACGCTGCCAATGAAAAAGCGATCGCCCGGCTTAGCGAGGCGCAGCAACAAGCAGTCACCGGCGGATTTGAGCCAGTGACTCAGTTAATGCAAGGGCATCCAGAAACGGCGATCGCCCAGTATAGTGAGCAGCATCAGATTAGCCTGCTGTTGATGGGAGCCTACGGGCACAGCCGCATCCGTCATCTGGTCATTGGCAGCACCACGGCTCAAATTCTGCGCAGTAGCAACACTCCTGTCCTGGTCTTTCGATGATCTGACGATGATCTGATCCTATCCCCTTCACGATCGCAATTGGCGTGGTGATCTGTTGGTCAGCCTAACAATGGTTTGGAGCAGCCTCCAGGCACTATTTCTAACAGAAGCACAGGCATGTAACCCCGCGAAGGGCTTCAGCCAGCCTAAATCCTTATTAGCACGCAATTTGGCTGATTTTTGGGTGAACAAGCCTAGGCTTATCGGTAGCCAAATCGGCCTCAGGCATAACTGGAGAAACCACGCGGGATGGCTCTCGCCGTTAAGTCCAGGGCTCCTGTCGCCCACTAACATAATCGCGAACATTTTTCAGACAGCAACTTCCCTGGGGATTGTTGACCTCGCACCCACAGCGTCCAGCTTTGATATGGGCAGTAATCGCGGCGATCGCTGAAGTTTGTCCCTGCTGTTCCAGATCTTGTTGAATCCGCTGTCGCGTCCAGCCGAAACAGTAGCAAACCGGAACCTCCTGACCTGGATCTTTTTGAAACACAGGTACCTTCAGATCGTCTGTGGTGAACACATCTCCCGCTGCTGAAAAGTAGACAACAGGACAATTGGCGCTACTGCAAAATTGATAGTCTACCTGCGGATTGAGGCGCTCCAGTGACTGGGGTACCAGGAGACTCTTCAAGATCAACACTTTGACCGGTTTTCCTTGGCTGCGATCGTGGGGACAATTCATGAGGTTTAGCGTTGTTTCGTTTGATTAGAATACTGTCCGTGAATACTGACTAAGTAGGGCACGAAATAGGTGAGCAATCCAGAGAGCCATCGGGCTTGCGTCATGTGTCCTTGCCAGAGCGCCATGCCATGATTAATGGCAAACAAAATTGAACCGACAATCAGCGCAACCCTGAGGGCAGTTTTAGCGTAGTCGGGGTCAATCAGTGCTTGCCAAAACCCCTTGGGTTTAGAAGAACGCCCCATAAATCATTCCTGAAAGGGTTGCCATCACGACTACCAGCGACACAAATACAACCGTCTTCTTCGTACCCATAATGCTGCGAATGACCAGCATATTGGGCAACGACAGTGCTGGACCTGCTAGCAACAGGGCTAGTGCTGGCCCCTGTCCCATTCCACTGCCAATTAAGCCTTGCAGAATCGGAACTTCCGTTAGCGTAGCAAAGTACATAAATGCGCCAGCAAACGCCGCCACAAAGTTTGATAACAAGGAATTGCCGCCCACTGCTCGTGTTACCCATTCGGAAGGGATTAATCCTTCATAACCTGGACGGCCAAGCAACGCGCCTGCCACGATCACCCCCAGCAGCAACAGCGGCAGAATTTGTTTAGCAAAGTCCCAAGAAGACTCGAACCATTCTCCGGCTTCCCCCTTATTTGTGCTGGTGAGCCAGGATAGCCCGATCACGCCTGCCCCAAAGGCAACCATCGGCTGTTCGGGAAACTGGAATGCCAGGACTGCGGTAACGGCACTGATCAAAATCACCTTGCCTGCATTTAATTCAAACCAGGTAATAAGAATAGCCGCGAGGGCGATCGCCAACACTCCCGTAATCCACC
This sequence comes from Leptodesmis sp., assembly GCF_052746595.1. Lineage (NCBI taxonomy): Bacteria > Bacillati > Cyanobacteriota > Cyanophyceae > Leptolyngbyales > Leptolyngbyaceae > Leptodesmis > Leptodesmis sp. The sequence goes on along the minus strand of NZ_JBRAGO010000122.1, from coordinate 1,492 downwards.
ACTTCACCGCGTAGATTGCTGCCCAAGTGCCAGCCATTTCAGCGGGTTTTGCCCAGTTGGCAAAGACCAAAATTCCCACCATCACGGCAAAAAAGAGGGCATTTTGCCACAGTGGACGGGTAACTTCCGGTTCAGGTAAACTAGCCTGTGCTTCGATTTTTTCCAGTTCTTCTTTGCGGAAAATAAACGCCATCAGTAGACCAATGATCACACTAAAGGCGATCGCCCCCACCGCCCGCGCAATCCCTAACTGCAAGCCTAGAATTCGCGCCGTCATAATAATTGCCAAAATGTTAATGGCAGGGCCGGAATAGAGAAAGGCTGTAGCAGGGCCTAATCCTGCCCCCATACGATAGATCCCGGCAAACAGCGGCAGCACCGTACAGGAACAAACAGCTAGAATAGTGCCTGAAATTGATGCCACTCCATATGCCAAGATTTTATTAGCCCTGGCTCCCAGATATTTCATCACCGCATCCTGGGAAATGAAGACGGCGATCGCGCCTGCAATAAAGAAGGCGGGAATCAGGCACAGTAGAACGTGCTCTTGCGCATACCAACGAACTAAATACAGTGATTCAAAAAAGGCATTTCTCAACCGTTCGGAATTTTGAATCAATTCTACTGGCAAGTAGAAGCACAGCAGAAACCCCACCACAATCCACAGTAGAGGTTTCCATTCCGATTTCCAAAAATGCATAAGCTACCCTCCTATCCGACCTATCGGGGAGTCTTAGAGTTAATGAAGATAACCACTCGATCCGTTTTGGACTAGGAGTTGTTAAGCAGGTAAAAGCGGCTCAATATCCTTTGCTTCTAGCACTTTGCCCTGGCTCACCACTTTGCCATCGACGACCAATGCGGGTGTTTTCATCACGCCGCGCTTAACGATTTCCATCGTGTCGGTGATGTGGGCAATGTCAGCCTCTAAATTGCGATGGGCGATCGCTGCTTTCGCATTCGCCTCTAACTGCTGACATTTTTTGCAACCCGTTCCTAAAATTTCAACCTTGAGTGTCATGGTTTAATTCCTCCTGATCATGAAGCGATGGGTTATGTAACGGTTCTGCCGGAGACACCAACGGGTGTTGTTGAAACACCACACATTGTTGCCCTGTTGAGGTTTGTACCAAGCCACGCTGGCATTGATCCAGAAGTGGCTTGAGTTGGGCTTTCAGGGTTTGCAGTTTGCTGATTGTTTCGTCGATGTGTTGCACTTTCTTAAGCAGGCAATCGTACACTTCCTGACAAGAAAGCTTCTGCCCATCTTGCAACATCAGCAGATCTTTGATGTCATCTAGGCTTAACCCCAGAGCTTTGGCTTGGGTAATGAACAATAACCGATCCAGATCGGGCTGCTCATAAAGGCGGTAGCCTGCTGCGGTTCGCTTTGGACTGGGCATCAATCCAATCCGCTCGTAGAAATAAAGGGTTTGGGGATTAAGTCCTAATCGACGCGAGACTTCACCGACCTGAAACATCGTTCTGGCTC
>NZ_JBRAGO010000121.1:0-12407 GCF_052746595.1 Leptodesmis sp. | reverse complement strand
ACGGAACACGGGGAATCTGATAACAATTCATGAAACTTAACCCCTGCTGGGAGAGAGCGATGTGGGTCAGAGATCGCCAGACATTCTGGCTTCCCCGGATAGCATTAGCATTGAGGAAGAGCCAAAAGGATGTGAGCAATGGCACCGACAGAAGTCTTAAAGCAAGTTTCTGATGTGATCTGGGAAATTCCCCCATCCTATAAAGAGGGAATGCGGGTACCTGCACGAATTTATGGCACTGAAAAATTAATCTAGGAGATGGATGACGCAGTGTATGACCAGATCACCAATATAGCCACGCTTCCTAGTATTACTCAGTACGCCCTGTGTATGCCAGATGGTCACTTTGGCTATGGATTTCCGATCGGGGGAGTCGCTGCCATGGATGTGGAGCAGGGCGGGGTGATTTCTCCGGGCGGCATTGGGTTTGATATCAACTGTGGGATGCGTCTAGTGACAACTAACCTCACCTATCAGGACGTAAAACCCCATATTCGCGAATTAGTCGATAAGTTGTATGAGCGTGTTCCTGCAGGAGTAGGCAGTACGGGCTTTGTCAGGTTGTCGCGCAACGAGTTCTGTCAGGTCGTAGAGCAAGGTGCTCAATGGTGTATTCGCAATGGCTACGGCTGGGAAGAAGACCTGGAACTGATGGAAGAATGAGGTCGGATACAGGGAGCCGATGCCGACAAAATTAGTGAAAAGGCGATCGATCGCGGCGTGAATCAAATCGGGACTTTGGGATCGGGTAATCACTATTTGGAAATTCAGGTTGCCAGACAGGAGAATATTTTTGATCAAGGGCTGGCCAAGAAACTGGGGATTACCCAACCCAATCAAGTAGTGGTCATGTTTCACTGTGGCAGTCGCGGTTTTGGCCATCAAGTCGCCACGGATTATTTGCAAACCTTCTTGAAGGTGATGGAGTGCAAGTATGGGATCAAAATTCTTGATCGCGAACTGGCCTGTGCTCCCTTTGATTCTCCTGAAGGGCAAGCCTATTTCTCCGCGATGAAGTGCGGTATGAATATGTCCTTTGCCAACCGTCAGGTCATTTTGCATCGCATTCGTAAGGTTTTTTCCCAGGTGTTCGGACGATCGGCAGAAGATCTGGAGATGCACATGGTTTACGATGTCGCGCACAATACGGCCAAGCTGGAACAACACCTTGTAGACGGCAAACCGCGATCGCTGCTGGTGCATCGGAAAGGAGCCACCCGTGCCTTTGGGCCAGGTATGGTCGATCTGCCAGCCCGCTACCAGGAAACAGGCCAGCCGGTGATCATCGGCGGCAGTATGGAAACTGGATCCTACTTAGTGACGGGAGTGCCGACGGGTGCTCAAACCTTTTACAGTACAGCCCACGGGAGCGGACGCACCATGAGCCGCACCAAGGCCCGAAGAACCTGACGGGGAGAAGCTCTGCAAAAAGAGATGCAACAACGGGATATTTATGTTCGCAGTACCTCCTACGCGGGACTGGCGGAGGAAGCAGGAGGTGCCTACAAAGATGTGGATGAAGTCATTGAAGCGGCAGAGATGGCAGGCATCAGTCAACGGGTCGCCAAGTTAACCCCGATCGGCAATATTAAGGGATAGATCATGGCTACACGCACCCCCCTGACTGTATTAACTGGCCCCCTGGGGAGTGGTAAAACTACCCTCCTGCGTCATATTCTGACAACGGTGCCGCATAAGCTGGCCATTCTCATGAATGAGTTTGGGGAGATTGCGATCGACGCCAAGATTCTCCAAGGCAAAAATGTCGAGATGGCTGATTTGGGTGGAGGCTGTGTCTGCTGCTCTTTGCTGGGCAAATTTGAAGCCGCCGTAAATGAAATTATCGCAACGGTGAATCCCGATCGCCTGGTCGTCGAAACAACGGGTGTGGCAGAACCAGATGCCCTGGTCTTTGATATTCAGGAAAGTTTGCCTCAAGTGCGACTGGACGGGGTGGTGACGGTGATGGATGCCGATGGCCTGATCACCTATCCCCAAATCGGCCATACCATGCGGATTCAAATCGAATCTGCAGATCTAATCTTGCTCAACAAGGTGGATTTAATCCCAGAACCTGACCAGGAACACCTGATCACGAAACTGCAGTCGTATAACGCTGAAGCGTCCATCATTCCCACCATCCGCTGCCAGATTGATCCCGACCTTCTGTTTGGGATTGGTCGCGATCGCCTGCAACCGCCTCCCCATCACCGCCACCAACCTGAATTTGAAACCTTCAGCTATATCTCGCAGGCCATTTACGATCCGGACTGTTTTAGCGAATTTGCCAGATCCCTCAGCCCCACAATCTATCGGGCAAAAGGCTTTGTGCAATTCCCTGCAGGCACCCACCTGTTCAATTTCGTCGCCGGACGCTGGGACTTAGAACCCTTCGATCCCTCCCCTACCGAACTCGTCTTCATTGGCAAACAAGTCATCCCTCACCGATCGGCCATCCTCGATCGCTTAAAAGGTTGCGAACAAACTTAACCCATTAGAAGATGGCAGAAGGCAGAAAAAAGCAATCATCCTGCGTAAGGCCGTAGCATTTGGCCAATGATCCCTCAACAACAACAAGAAGAAGCATTACCCGAATGCCACACCCCCTACAGATCTAGGGAATAAACTAGGGCTTTTCAAACAGTCTCTCGACTCTTAATTCCTATCTTAATTCCTAACTCCTCCCATGCCCTACGAATTTCTAGAAGACCTGGCCACTGCCGATATTGCCTTCCATGCCTGGGGATCTGATTTGGAGGAACTGTTCAAAGCTGCTGGGGATGCGGTGATCAACACGATGATTGATAATCTGGAGGCGATCGCGCCTACCCAAACCCGCACCTTTCATTTAGACAATGAGGCTCTTGATCTGCTGCTGTTCGACTTTTTGCAGGAGTTTGTTTACTACAAAGACAGTGAATTGCTTCTCCTGCGGGCACAACAGGTACAGATTCAAGAAACAGCATCTGGTTACACATTGACCGCCCAGACCCAGGGAGAGCGTCTGGATCCCGATCGCCATCATCAGCGAGTCGATGTAAAAGCCGTCACCTTACATCGCTTTCAACTGGAAAAAACGGAAAATAGTTGGACAGCCCAAGTCATTTTAGATATTTGATCCCGCATCCTCCCTAAATCAATTGATGCGCGATCGCATGATCTGGGACAATCTCGCCTATAGTATTGACTACGATATGGGTACCCCTGTCATGTGTTCTACGTTCTAGTCTGTCCAATTGCAGTGATGGCCAGTTCTCAATCTCCGCGAAATGCCCTTGTCCCAACTGCTACTACTCCTGCCCAGAGCGAAGGGACTGTGATGGATGCCGCCTGTCCGGCGGAGGTGGTGGAAGCGTCCAGTTGGGCGGTAGAAGTTGCCAGTAACAGCGTGGAAGCCAGTAGCGAAGCCACTCCCTGGGCGACTGTTGTGCAAAAAACGCTGTCATCTGCCTATCTGGACAGGCTGGTGCAAGTTCTCCGTAACGGCTCTTCCTTGCCCGAATTGGTAACCGCCCAACTTTTTCAGCATTTGTTGAAGGTTTATAAAGATAAGGTAGAAGCCGTTGTTCAAGAGCGGGGAATTGACGCGATCGATACCAACCAGCCCCACTTCAAAGTGATCACCAATCGCAAACAGGGCACAAAACGGCTGGAACTGACCTTTGACAATGAGCGGATCAAAAGTTACCTGAACAATTCCCTGGCCGAGTTTTTTACCCATGCGGGCATCTGGAAGGAATTTGCTAAAGTCGTGGGCACCAATCTGGTGATTGGGGTAATTGAGGCTCTGGAAGAAACTGCCGCAGATTCATCCCTCCAGACCTTATCAGACAAAGATTTGAGTCAAACCGTCAGCGATCGCTTGCACCAGATCGACCGCTCCTTGCTGCTGGAACGGGCCGAAGTACTCGGACAAATTCACTGCCAGGACATCTCTAAAAAAATCCTGGAAGGCTTCAACCTGCCCACCTGCACCCTCCAGGATTTAGAAAAATTGCTGGGATTGAAACAACGGCCCCCGGCCAGCACCGAAACCAACCTGGATTTTGACCCGATAGCCGTTTTACCCACTTCAATTCCGATCGCCAGCAGCATTCGCGCCCAACTGCGTCCCGATTTGTGGCAACAGGATCCCAATCAAACCGCCGTCTTCCACTATCGCAGTAAAACCAACCCCAATAACTACATTGAACACTTCATCACCAATCCAGGTGATATAGAGATGCTCCCCTGGGAAGCGGCAGAGCAAATCATTAATAAATTCGGGTTCGATACGGTCAAACTGCAATTAATTTTTGCCGCCCGCACGATGGAAGAAGACGAACCCTGGAATAACGCCTTCACTCTGCGAGCCAGTGACATAATTCAACTTTTGGATGGGATAAAAACCATAACACCAGCCTGGCCGAAAAACGTACCTCCGTTGCCAGTACGGCTTATGCCCTGTCGTGCCTGCTGGTGAAGTCCGTTTGGGTTGAGGGACGGGGACGCCGCAAGGTGGATGCCAGTACTCCCATTGGCCGTATGTGGGATGTGTTGATTGATGTCCATGGGCAATACGATTGGGTGACCGGCAAAATTGAGCGGCCTGAAGAGGTTTATATCACCGTCAGTCCTGGTTTGTGGACGAAACACTTTCTGAACCGGGCGGGTAGTCGGGCCAAGGAAGCCTTGCATCAGTTTGGCTACTTGGCCCGTGACATTCTGAAAATCGACCCCTACCACAATGAAATGGCCCTCCGGTTAGCCATTCAACTGACGCTGGATTCCCGAATTCGGGTACGGAATCAAAATCCCCATGATTATCGGGTTGGTAGCTTACTGGAAGAGGTGTTGGTGAAAGCCGAAATCGATCGCGCCCTGCAGGACAAATACAAAGCCCGCGACCTGAAAAGTCGCTGGAATAGTGCTCTAAAATTACTGATGAGCCTGGGTTGGCAGATTGAATTTGATCCAAATACCTACCCCACATGGCTGCAACCGGATAGTAATGCTCCTAAACCAGAGGACTGGCGCAAAATTCGGGTCATTGATCGCCTGTTACAGGCCAAAATCACAATTCGGCCTCCCCATCCCATCCCGACCCTATTGGCTAAAAAATGAGATCCAGAAAGCCCGTGAAGCTCAGGGTTGGAGCCGTAAGGAACTGGGCGGATTCCTCAACCTGAGTGCAGACTACATTGGCAAACTGGAACGGGGCGATCGCACCATCACTGCCGAACTAGAGCCTAAACTTAGAAAACTTCTGCATCTGTAGAAAATTCAGTTTCTGGCTGCTTGAGACAGCAAAACTTCCCAACAAGACAACAGCATCCGTATCTGATCACCAGAAACCGCTGGCATGACCACACAAGAAAGCAGGAAACCCCCGTGGATAAAGGCTGAAACCGCGATCGTCCTGCGCCCGTGTCTCCCACCCATAAGACTAATTATCAATGGGCAAACCCAGCGAGACAGAAGACTCTCATCTCCGTATACCCTCACCTCATGAGTAATCCTCTGATTCCATCAGCACTAATCCTTGATCCCTAATCGCCATCCTCCTGGCACACCATCAATATCAGCCGTTGCTCTCTCCAAAACACCGCGCTAGTGTAGCCGAAGATCTTGATCTTGCAACACCAATCTTGAGAGGTTAGATCGGGATTCCTAGAAAAGGGTTGGAATTAAATCTTGTCCAAGTCCAGAACTGTAGTTTCTCTGATCGGAAAACGACCGTTCTCTAGCTGGACTTGGTTTAGAAAGGCAATTTGTGCAAATTGGGTTTCCAAAGGGCGATCGCCAGGATCAAAACGTCCCGATCATCACTCCATCCAGAGCGAAATACAACCGTCCCAGCAAAATGTAGCATGACTCCGACACTCCAGTACTGAAATCAGACGGCGTTTTCAATAAGCGGTTGATTTTAGCCATTAAAGGAATAATGTAGACTGGAAAACTTAGCCCGATCGCCAGGAAAAGATATTGCTTCAGTCCAACAGCAGACCATCTGAAGAATCCTGATCCATCTAGAATGGATAATCCAATGCCAGATAGCAGCACCAGGGCTACTCCCACCCCATACAGGGGACTGGTACTCAAAATCTGAATCAGCTGCTGCTCCAAGACTGACCCTCTTGCCTGTCGAATATTACGCACGATGTAACAGCGATCGTATAGCGCCGCTCCAATCAAAATGGAAAATCCAAGGCAGTGCAGGAATAGATAGGTAGCCACGGTTTAACTCAATAGTCAATGGTCATCGCTTAACTGGATCCATCCAGTGCTCTAGGCGGGTGAAGAATTGAGATGAGAGTAAGGTTAGCACTAAATAGACGAAAGCCACAGCAGCATAGATTTCAAAGGGGAGATAGTTTTCTGCAACAATCAACTGGCCTCGCCGGAATAGTTCCTCAAACCCAATGACGGCTACCAGGCTGGTATCTTTCAGCAACGAGATAAATTCATTTCCCAACGGCGGTAGCATCCGCCGAAAGGCTTGCGGCAAGATGACATAGCGCATCATTTGTACTGAATCCAGCCCCAGAGACTGGGCCGCTTCCGACTGTCCAGCCTCAATTGATTGAATTCCGCCTCGCACAATCTCTGCAATATAGGCAGCACTATTCAGACTTAAGGCCAGAACCGCAGCAGCAAAGCGATCAAAGGAAAACGTCATGCCTGCACCCTTTAACACAGCAGGAATGCCAAAATAGACCATAAAAATTTGCACCAGCAGGGGAGTGCCGCGAAAGAAGTCGATATACGCTCTGGCCACCCAGCGCAGGGGAAGGGTTTTAGAGAAACGAGCAATACCAATCAGGGATCCCAGGATCAGGCCAAACAACACAGAAATAGCCGTGAGTTGCAAGGTGATCACGGCTCCCGCTAACAGGGCTGGTAATGCATTGGTGATCACTTTCAGAGCTTCCAGACTGGCTGGCCCGGTAGCACTGGCAGACGGCGCAAAGGCAGAGGTGGGCAGGGGGGGTGGATCGGTACCAAACCATTTGCGGTAAATCTGAGCGTAGGTGCCATTTTCCAGAATGGTTGTGAGTCCTCGATTAATCAACTCCAGGTTGGGAGAGTTGAGGGCAGTGGGAATGCCATAGTACTCCTCGGTCAGTAACTGACTGACCACCCGTACATCTTGTAAGTTGCCAGTTTTAATCGCGTATTGAGTGACAGGGGCATCGTTAATCACCGCCTCCACATTGCCATTACTCAACTCCTGCAAAGCCAATACCGCTGAGTCGAAGGTACGAACTTTTGCGTCTGGAATTTTTTGGGCTGTGGCTGCTCCCGTAGTACCAATCTGCGCTGCGATCGCTTTACCTTGCAGGTCATCCAGCGTTTTCACCGTCTCATTGTTCTTGGCGACGGCGATCGCTAAGCCAGCCTTAAAGTAAGGGCGGGAAAAACTTACGACCTTGGCTCGTTCTGGGGTAATCGTCATCGCGCTCACGGCGGCATCGGCGGTTCCTGCCTTGAGAGCCGGAATAATACCGTCAAAGGGGATACTCTGGTATTTCACCTGGAAACCTGCCGCCTGACCAATGGCATTCACCACGTCAATGTCAAAGCCCTGCAAGCCTCCCCCAGGAGCCTGAAATTCAAAGGGTGGAAAAACTGGCTCTGTCACCACAATTAACGTTTTGCCAGTCGTTGCATAGCTTACCTGGGTGATCAAAATCAACACCAGACAGCCCCATCCTAACAGCAGCCTGTTTAACCAGTTCGATCGCCGATACTTCACCATAGGTTTTGAGCAGAAAGCTTAGGAAAAAAACTTTACTTTATAACAGAATCACCAGGATTTGAATTAAACCAGGTCCAGCTAGAGAATGGTCGTTTTCCGATCAGAGAAACTACGGTTCTGGACTTGGACAAGGTTTAATTTCTGTCTCAGGTTTGCTGTTTTAGTCCACAGGAACTCCCTACCATGACCCCCTTCATCCCCAACTCCCGAATGATTGAGTTTAGCCAGGTTGAGAAAAGCTATGGTTCTTTAAAAGTGTTGCAGGGCATTAGCGGCTATGTCGATCGCGGCGAGGTGCTGGCGGTTATTGGTACATCAGGCTGCGGCAAAAGTACCCTGTTGCGCTGTCTGAATCGGTTAGAAACGATTAGTCAGGGAAAAATTGTAGTGAACGGTATGGATCTATCCCAGCCCGACTTGAGCCGCAAACAGTTGCGTCAGTTGCGATCGCAGGTGGGCATGGTATTTCAGCAATTCAACCTGTTTCCGCACTTGAGCGTGCTGGACAATCTGACCTTAGCTCCTCGACAGGTATTGGGGCGATCGCGGCAGGAAAGTGAGGAACGGGCACGGTTTTATCTAGAGCAGGTGGGACTCCTTGAAAAGGTTCATGCCCATCCAGAGCAGTTATCGGGGGGACAGAAACAACGAGTGGCGATCGCTCGCAGTTTGTGTATGGAACCCAGTGTATTGCTGTTTGATGAACCGACCAGCGCCCTCGATCCAGAACTGGTGGGGGAAGTGCTGGAGGTGATGCAAGAGCTGGCCGAAGAGGGCATGACTATGGTGGTGGTGACGCACGAAGTTCAGTTTGCCCGTGAGGTAGCGAATCGAGTCTTGTTTCTGGATCGGGGCCGAATTTTGGAGGAAGGGCCAGCCCGCCAGGTGTTGACCAATCCTCAGAGCGATCGCTTGCAAGCCTTCCTCAGCCGAATTCGACAGGCAACTTAGATCTCAGTAGAAAATTACCCCCCAATCTTCCTGGGGGGCGGAGATAGAGGCAAGGAGCCATCACTCAACTGATTGATCGATTGGATTTGTGGTTGGTGGAATCATTTGAGCGATCGCGCTCTGCTTGCGGCATTAACAACCGAGAGCGCTTCCCCAAGTCAAAGGGCCGACAACTGCTTGAGTGTTAGAGACTGGAATCCCTGCAGTTTGTAACCGGATCACAGCCGCTCTGGTACGGAGGCCGAAGATGCCATTGATCGTGCCAGGATCAAAGTTTTTGGATTTCAATCCCTGTTGCAGCATCCGCACCGCATTGCCGCTATCTCCCTGTCTGAGGAACTGGCCGGGATTGCTATTTGGCCAGGCATAACCCATTGCCGTCCAGGTTTGCCTCCCAACAATACCGTCTTGAAGCAGATTCTTGGACTTCTGGAAGCGAATCACCGCCGCTTCAGTTTTGGGGCCAAAGTCGCCATCCGCAGCGCCAGGAGCAAAGCCACGCACTTGCAGAATGTATTGCAAATCAACAACTTCAGGGCCAACGGCACCTTTTTGCAGGACAACGATCGCGTGAGTGGAAGAGGTAGACATGATAATTCTCCTAAAAAGTCAGTGAATGGGGTAATCAAGGCATGGATTTGGGAAATACAGCCCCGCATTGAGCAGGGCTATTTAACGAGAAAGTAGGGGATCAAGCAGCCATTTGGCGAGCCAGATCATTGAGGCGTTTCCGAACAGACAGATTTGCAACTCCATCCACGGAATAACCGTAGCGGCGCTCAAACTCTTTCACCGCCGCAACAGTTTTGGGGCCGTAAAAGGGTTGGTTAGCAGGCAAATTTGCCTTGATTACAAGATTGAGGTTATATTGCAGAATGCGCATTGCCTGTTCAGCTTTTGCCATAGTGATCGGGCCAGCGATTCCATCTACTTTCAGTTGGAAGTAGGTTTGAAACGCTTTAATGGCTTCTACCGTTGCTTTATCGGTGAGTGGCGCTTCATTGCTAGAGATCGGGAAGTAAAGATCGGGGACGGAGGTGCTAATAAAACCGTATCCATTAAAGATGCTACAAAATTGAGCATTAGTGTAATTCATGGTAGGTGTCTCCGTGTGTGTTTGTGTTTGACATCTCTACCTACAGGATTGAAAATTTGGTTTTCGTAAGTTTTCCGATAAATCACTCGTAATAGTGAATAGGTTATCTTCGATCACTCATCCAGGTGATTAACTTATTAGTTCGTTTGATCAAATCAATTTTTCATTGTCATATCACTTCTTGTTAGTAATTGAGATCACACGATCGCTGGCCCTGTCATCTCTGCGATCGCTTCCGCAATATCAACTAGTCTTTTCTTCACTGCGATCTCGCCCAGTAGTTGGGAGAGTAACACACTTTATCCAGTCTCATTTGTCCTGAGAATTTTTAACCTTCAGTACATCATCTAACAATTGTCTTGCAGGCTGAGCGGTTGCCAGTGCAGTTTAATGGTCACTATAAGCACGCACCAAGCGAGATAAGCCATTGACTCCGGTTTTCAGTTGTTCCAACTCGTCTCCTGCCATCACCTCCCCATCCAGCATTCTGACCAGCAAAGGCTTGATATCGCCCACCTCCTGGCGTGCCTTCTGAAGTTTTTCTACTGCACTCAGTAGGGCTTTCAGCGCATTCAAACTATCTTCGATCGCCAAGGCCTCTGTCCCAGCCTGTGCTGCAGATTCTGATTCTGGTTCAGACGCAATTACTACCTTCTCAGACTACTCCAGATCAGTTTCTGCCATAGATGTTGCAGACTATGGTTTCGTTTTTGCCCCATTTGACCGTGCCATGACTATATCCTCAAAAAATTGCCCTGATTGTACCCTACATCCAGCATGAACAAGGGGTGGGCATGGAGGAATCAATGTATACAGTAGCTTAAAAAAGGGGAGACCGAACCAAAAACGGTTTGCAGTTCCCCTGTTTAATAAAGGCGATTTAAAGGGGGATTGAACACAGATTTCGTCCCCATAACGAATGCATCTTCGATCGGGCGATTCTTAAAGTTTGTAGCCAATCCGCCGCAGTAGATCCTGACGTGCTTTCACATCTTCAGCACTCTCTACCCCCTTTGGCAAGAAGCCATCTACAACCCCTAAAATGCCTCTTCCCTGGGCAGTTTCGGCAACAATCACTTCCACCGGATTGGCAGTAGCACAGTAAATAGTACAAACCTCCTGACATTGCTTGATGGCATTGAGAAAATTGATGGGGTAGGCTTGCCGAAGCAGGATGATAAAACTGTGACCCGCTGCGATCGCCTGAGCATTCCTGATGGTCACCTGTTGCAAGGTTTCATCATTGCCGACTGAGCGAATTAAACAGGGGCCAGATGCTTCACAGAAGGCAATCCCAAATTTTACCTGAGCAGAGGTACCAACCATGATCTCATAGAGATCTTCAATCGTCTTAATAAAATGGGTTTGTCCCAGGATGAGATTACATTCTTCAGGAATTTCCAACGGTACAGATTTGAATTCCATAGGTCGTGCCCCTTTATGTAAAGAAATATTCTAATTATTAGAACAGATCTAAATATTAGGTACACTTTTGTCATTATTTAGATTTTCTTAAGTTTCCTCGCTCATGACTATCCTGCCAGGTACCCCTGTTAAGCTACCCAACGGTCGAGATGGCGTTGTTATCCCATCTTCTCGGATCACTCCAGGACGGGTTTTAGTGAAAGTAAAAACAGGACGACGGCGCTGGTTTCGAGTCGATGAATGTATTCCGTTCATGCACCAGGCAGGAGCTTAATCAAACACGAAGACTCCATCCTTGCCAGCAGAGAGGCTATATTCTCGACGGTTGTACTGATTCCGGTCAAATACTCAATTTGTAGTTCAATTCAGTTGTTAGCCATTTGGTAAACATCCGGTTGAGAATTTCTTGATGTCGCTCTGGTGTTAGTTCGGCGGGAATGAACTCTTCTACCATGAAGAGATGGCTGGCTTGCTCCATCAGAAACGGACCAATCACGTTACCGGGAGTGGCACTAAATGCCAATGCTGATACGTCTGGTTTCAGATTCTAGCGATAAAACTTTCCTTCATAGCCACATTGCAGCCGACGCTGCGGGTAAATGTCATAAATATGAGCGGCTTCATAAAAGCTGATCTCTGCCTCTTGAATCTGGTAGTAAAGTTCTTGAGCCGGTTTTTCGTAAGGAACCACAATCCGATAAAGGGAAACCTGATCAAAATCGGCTTGATGCTCCAGAAAGTATTTTTCGGCTTCTTGCTCAAATAAGCTCTTTGCCAGTTTCTCAGCCAATAAGCGATCGCGAATTTCCGCTTCCCAATCTTCTGCTGTAATGGCCTGATCGTTTAACCAGGCAAACGTATCACTGGCCCGGAACAACCGTTTTTCATAGCGCAACTGATCAGCCACAGTTTGAATTTCTTCCGGTGTGACATGGATCCCCCGCTCTGCCACTGTGACATGGATCCCCCGCTCTGCCACGGCTTCATTAATAATCTTTTGGCAGGAAATTCTCTGGCAAACTTCTTTCAATTGGATATTTTTCTTAAGGGCAGAAACAATTTCTTCTGGCTGGACATTTCCACCTTTAAAGGTAATCATTTTCCTGTACCCCTGGTTGCGGTGATTTAAAGAATCAACCCCTGATGGGTGCGTGTCACCTTCTTGGTAGGAAAATTAGGCTAGAGGAGAAGAATATC
>NZ_JBRAGO010000120.1:0-12457 GCF_052746595.1 Leptodesmis sp. | reverse complement strand
AAGATTAGGAAAAAAGTTTGAAGAACCTGTGAGGATTGACCTTTAAACTAAGCCGCTGTCTGCCAACGGTTTGCAAAAGGACTCGACACCAGTTTTGATCACAAAAATAGCGATCGGGGTAGTCAGTTTCATGGGCAAGCCAGTGGCGGTGGTGATTGCCGTCAGCACATCCCCCGTTAAGCCATCCTCTAACCCTTCTCGCAGTTCTGCCTGACACAAGGCATAGCGCCACCGTTTAGCCAGTCCATCAATCCAGCGATCGCTGGTATCTGGTTCCTGCCCGACCTGAATTGCCAGAGTAATGGCTGCATCCTCCAGATCGCCTTCACAGTCCTCCAGAACGTCTAAAGCCGCCAAAGCATCCGGATGATCTACCAGGTCAGTCCGGTATAGCTCAATTTCTTCTGACGTTACGGTAATGGACATGGGAGAGTTAAGAATTAAGAATTGCGAGTTAAGAATTAGGACTTAAACCTTGTCCAAGTCCAGAACCGTAGTTTCTCTGATCGGAAAACGACCGTTCTCTAGCTGGACTTGGTTGAACGGTGCGTGGGTTATCTGGGAGTTGTTCCTATTCTGACTCAGAATTCAAACCTTAAACCTCAAACCTCAAAACTTTGACCTACAACCCTACCAGTTCTCTGGTTTCCAGACCGACCAGTTGCTGGGTAATCGCCAGTTGGGTTTCCAGTTTGGCGACGCTGAATTCATTCCGCAGATGTTCCAATTGGGCTGCGGCATGAGCTTTTTCGGTATTCAGGCGATTTAGAGCATCACAGGCTCGTTCGTATTCCGGATTCACCTGCAAGACTTCAAATCGGCGTGCCCGCCGTTGAGCATCATTTTTCAAATTCGCTTCAAAGGCAGCAATGCGATCGGCATTTCCCTCTAACCGGGCCAAGTGCTGACGGACTTCGGCAATCTGATGTTTGATATTATTGACCGATTGGGCCGCTTGAGCGATCGCACTGGGATACTGGCTCAAACTTAATTTCATGAGAACCTCCAACAACAGGAATTTGAGTTATGAGCTTTTAAACCCTGTCCAGATCCAGAGCCGGAGTTTCTCTGATGGGAAAATGACCGTTCTCTAGCTGGACTTGGTTTAAGTTCTAAGTTTTGTGAGTTCTTTGTCCGATACAAAACTTAAAACCCAAAACTTAAAATTATTAGCTTATGCAACTAATTCGGCCAGTTGAGGCAAGGGGGGGCGAGCAGGAACTTCAGCAACAGGGGCAGGCATTGCATTGATTGGAACAGGCGTAGCTTCCAGAACTTTGACTTGAATATCGACCGCCACCAGATAGGAACCAGCCCGTTCGCCCACAGCTTTAGCGACCAGTTCCGCCAGAGCCGGGTGCTGAGCTGTAATCGGGTCGCGCAAAGTACACCGATCCCACTCATACTTCGCCGCCGGATCCAGGTTGAGGATGTAATGCTTAGTCATGGGTTCAGGGGGAGCAACAGTATGTTTGTACTATTATAATCAATCCGTTTGCCGATCGACAACTCACCCACTCACCCACCTGTCTACCCTCTCCTACGGCATCTCACACAATGCCTAGTAATGGTTCAACGTGACTATTAACCCGGCATATTCAAATCCAGCAAAATCAACCGCCGCTCCGCAGGAATGATAGAAAAGTCTCATTCTTGCCTAACATGGAGAGCCTTCCAGGTCATTTGCAACGATATAAAGCGAATTCGTAAGATTATTTTTGCGAAGCACTCGCTTCACATTCATGATGTCTACCTCATCATCTTCTACTAAGGGAATATTGATTGGTCGATTGGCTGGCATTCACAGTTTACGGTTCCTGATAATTCTTGGATCTGGTTATTTTGGCAGCGATCGTTTTGTTACCTCGATCGCATGATAAAAGCAGACTTATCTATAAGGTTTATGGCGGTCGGAATATACCTATGCCTATTGGTGGATGTTGTTTGTTGGAAAAGCTTTTATATAACTACTTAGAGGTAATAAATTAGAGGGCATTTGAAAAGTATTTGGTGGTTAAAAATGCGACTACACTCACCAAGTCGCCGACGCAGACTCAATACATCAAGGCTTTCAGTAATCTGTGTCGGCAGGTTTTCTCCGGATAGCTGCGACTTCAGTCGCCAGGGTGATTTTAAAGCATCCTCTTAGAGGATGTTTGAGAAGTTCTCTTGCTGGTGACGAAATGGTTTAGACTCCCTTTAGTCTCCCTTTTCAAGGGGGACTTTGAGCCCGATCTCCCCCTTGAAAAGGGGGACTAAGGGGGATCAACAGTTGCCTTTCGTTACAACAAATGACTTTTCAAACACCCTCTTAGAGGCTCTTAGAGGTAAAAAAACTAGTCCTAGCTAAGTATTAAGAACAAAAAGGGATGGATGGTTATGAGTGATACTAGCGTTGTTCTGATTGAAGACCACGACTTGACTCGGATTGGGTTACGAACTGCGCTGAAGCAGCAACCGGGAATTCAAATCGTGGGCGAGGCACCTAATGCAACGCAAGGGCTGGAAGTGTTGCAATCTTTACAGCCTGATGTGGCAGTCGTGGATATTGGTCTGCCCGATATGGACGGTATTGAGCTAACGCAGACCTTTAGAAAATATCAGGCAGAACAGGCGGACTCTAAAACCAAAATCCTGATCCTGACCATGCATGATAGTGAAGATGCGGTTCTGGCAGCGTTTGCGGCAGGGGCTGATTCCTACTGCATGAAGGATGTCAGCATCGATCGCCTGGTGGAAGCCCTCCATGCCACTCAAGCTGGATATTCCTGGATTGACCCTGCGATCGCCAATGTCGTCCTGCATCAGGTGCGGCAGGGAACGCTCAATGGTCGGGCGGTGACCGTGGCCAAGACGGTTGAAATTAGCGCTGTAGAACCGGAATTTGAGCAGGTTCTGGAAAGCTACCCTCTGACTGAGCGGGAGTTGGAAATTCTGGAGTTGATCGTGGCCGGATGCAGCAATGCGGCGATCGCAGAGAAACTTTACATCACCGTTGGTACGGTCAAAACTCACGTTCGCAACATTCTCAGTAAGCTGTGCGCAGAAGACCGAACTCAGGCGGCGGTACGTGCGCTGCGATCGGGTTTAGTGGCTTAGTGATCCATTTTGGATTTGTTTGGCTATGATTTTTGGATGCTTTTAAGCGGCCTCCTATCCCATAGCCCACAAACCTATGCGTATTCTGTTTCTGCATCCTAGTTTTCCGGCTCAGTTCCGCCATCGGGCAGCAATACTAGCCAGTGATCCCAATCATCAGGTGGTATTCGGCACCATGCATCCCGATGGAGAACTGCCCGGAGTTCGTAAAGTCTATTTCAACATTGCCCGTGAGGTGTCTCCTCACACGCATCACTATGTCAGACCGCTGGAAAATGCAGTGCTGCACGGGCAAGCCGTTTATCGATTAGGACAGGCTCTCCTAAGTGAGGGATTTACCCCTGATCTGGTATTTGCTCATGCCGGATGGGGGTTGCCCCTGTTTGTCAAGGATATTTTTCCAAAAACCAGGCTGCTATGTTACTGCGAATGGTTTTACCGGGCACGGGGATCTGACGCGGACTTTAACCCCACAGTGCCACTGCAGGTAGACGACGAACTGCGGTTGCGGGTGAAGAATGCTGCCATGCTGATTGACTTGGCCAATTGCGATCGTGCCCTCACCCCCACCCGCTGGCAACATCACCAATTTCCCCCAGACTTTCAGAGCAAAATCTCTGTCATCCCTGATGGCGTGGATACCGAATTCTTCCAACCTGAACCGGATGCGAAGTTAGTGCTTCCCGCTCTGGGTCTGGATTTGTCGCATGTCTCAGAACTGGTGACTTATGTGAGTCCTGGGCTGGAACCTTACAAAGGCTTTCCCCAACTGATGCAGGCGATCGCCCTGCTGCAGCGTCGCCGTCCGAACTGTCACGCGGTGATTGTGGGAGAAGATCGGACGATTTACAGCAAGCCTTTACCCGACGGCAAAACCTACAAACAGGCGATGCTCGAAAGTCTGCCTCTGGATCGATCGCGCATTCATTTTACCGGGCCGTTGTCTTACCGAGAGTATTTACAAGTCCTGCAAGCTTCTTCGGTGCATATCTATCTCACTTATCCCTACATGCTTTCCCGCTCTCTGCTGGAAGCCATGTCCACCGGATGTTTGATTGTCGGTTCGCAAACGGCCCCCGTGATGGAAGTAATCCGGGATGGCGTAAATGGATGGCTGGTCGATTTCTTTTCACCCCAGGCGATCGCCGATCAGGTTGATGAAGCCCTCAGCCAACCTGACAAAATGACCCCACTGAAAGCCAATGCCCGCAAAACTATTGAGGAGCAGTACGATCTGAGACAACTGCTGCCGAAGCAGGTGCGGTGGATGTTTGAGAGGTAAGGATAGATGAGTGGATGGATAGGTAGGGAACAGGGAGCAGCCAATCTCCTACTTTCCTTTCCGCACCGGAGCGACATGCAATTCCTTCAACTGCTTGTCGTCCACTCCAGAGGGCGCACCTGTGAGTAAGCAGCGGGCCTGTTGTGTTTTCGGGAAGCCAATCACATCCCGGATGGATTCTTCTCCGGCTAGCAGCATCACCAGGCGATCGACCCCATAAGCGATCCCTCCGTGGGGCGGCGCTCCATATTCAAAGGCTTCCAGCAAAAACCCGAATTTCTGGAAGGCTTCCTCTGGCGACAGGCCGATCGTCTCAAACACCTGCTGTTGCACATCGGGTTGATAAATCCGCAAACTGCCACCCCCCACTTCAAAGCCGTTGAATACCAGGTCGTAGGCTTGGGCATGAGCGGTTTTCAGGTCGTCCACATCTTCCGGGAAGGGAGCGGTAAAGGGATGGTGCAGGGCTTCTAACCGCTTCTCGTCCGCATTCCACTCAAACATGGGGAAGTGGGTAATCCACAGCAGGTTCGTTTTGTCAGAATCAATCAGTTCCTGTTCACGGGCAACGACCTGACGCAGGCGATCGAGGGTTTTGTTCACCGTAGCTGCGTCTCCGGCTCCGAACAGCAGCAGATGGCCGGGTTGAGCGTTGGTACGGCTGAGGATTTCTTGCTTTTGTTCCTCACTGAGGTTGTCCTTGATCGCTCCGATCGTGTCAATCTCCCCGTCCCGTACCCGAATGTAAGCTAAGCCTCTGGCTCCACAGAGTTCTGCTTCTTTAAATAGATCGCCACCGGGTTTGATCCGCACATTTGAGATCGCGTCGTTGCCTTTGGGAATCGGCAGGATTTTGACAATGCCTCCTTTCGAGACGGCATCCGCGAACACTTTAAAGCCGCAGCCTTGCACCACATCGGACACATCCACCAGTTCCAGTCCGTAGCGCGTGTCCGGCTTATCAGAGCCATACCGATTCATTGCCTCTGCGTAGGTCAGTCGGGGAAAGGGACGGGGCAAGTCAATGCCTTTGATGACTTTAAACAGATGGCAAACCATCTTTTCATTCAGTTCCAGCACCTCATCCAGGGACAGGAAACTCATTTCCATATCCAATTGGGTAAATTCTGGCTGCCGATCGGCCCGCAAGTCTTCATCCCGGAAACAGCGGGCAATTTGATAATAGCGATCGCATCCCGCTACCATCAGCAATTGCTTGAACAACTGGGGCGACTGAGGCAGGGCATACCATTCCCCCGGATTCACCCGCGAGGGCACCAGATAGTCTCTCGCTCCTTCTGGGGTGGATTTGGTGAGGATGGGAGTTTCTACCTCAATGAATCCCTCTTGATCTTCTAAATAGCGGCGCAGGGTTTTAATAATTTGATGGCGCAGTTGCAGGTTGCGGCTCATCCGCTCCCGCCGCAGATCCAGATAGCGATACTTCAAACGCAGGTCTTCCCGCACAGATTCACTTTCAGCGGTAGACACCTGGAAGGGAAGTTGTTTCCGCACCGCATTCAGAATCTCGATCTGATCGGCATAAATTTCTATCTCACCCGTATCTAGGCGGGGATTCAGCGATTCATCTGGTCGCTGGCTGACTCGCCCAGTAATTCTCACCACATACTCATTGCGCAAACTATCTGCAGCCGGGTAGGACTCTGGTGTGCGCTCCGGATCGCTGACAATTTGCACAATCCCGGTACGGTCGCGCAGGTCAATAAAAATCACGCCCCCATGATCTCGACGACGGTCTACCCAACCACATAGGGTAACTGTTTCTCCAATATTTTCTGCCCGGAGTTGACCGCAATAATGGGTTCGCATGATGTCTACTGTCAAAGCTCTAAAGTCCAAGTTTAACGCCCAAAAGCGCAGGAAAACACCTAACCCAGCGTTCCCTGACGAAATTAAGCAAACTCCCCCATTATGCCAGGATTTGAGAGTGGAAGGATACTTTAAGGCGATCGCTAGCGCTGTACCACTGCCGCCAACTGCCGCAGCATGGTTAATACTTTGTATAGATCATTGCCTGCATTGACATCAGAGAAACTCCGGTTCTGGACTTGGACAAGGTTTAATTGCGATCGCTCCTATCGCCGTTTAACCGAAGCGATCGCGATCGTGCGGTTCGTTGAAGTTAATCAACGGGCCTTTGGGAACGATACGATTGGGGTTAATGGCCGTCTGGCTCATGTAATAGTGCCGTTTGATGTGATCCAAATTGCAGGTTTCTTGAATCCCTGGATGTTGGTCAAGATCTTTCAGGTAATTCCAGAGATTGGGATAGTCCATAATTCGCTTCAGGTTGCACTTAAAGTGATCGTGATAGATGGAATCAAAGCGAATCAGTGTCGTAAACAAACAAATATCTGCTTCTGTCAGACGATTTCCACACAGATAGCGTTGTAGTCCCAAAACCTGCTCCCAGCGATCGAGTGCTTGAAATAACTCTGTCACGGCCTCTTCGTAAGCGGCCTGAGAGGTCGCAAAACCAGAACGATATACACCATTGTTAATCGGTATATAGATCGCATCAATAGTTTGATCGATTTACTCTTGTAAATCTTGGGGATACAAATCAACATCAGATTTGGCGATCGCTATAAACTCCGTATCCAACATCCGAATAATTTCGCGGGATTCATTATTGACGATTGTCTGAGTCTGCTTGTCCCACAGGACTAGAACCGTTACCCGCCCCGTATAATCCGGCTTGGCCTTGAGATAAATTTCCTGTAAATAAGAGACATGATTCACAGAATCGGGAATTGCCCCCGGAGCATCTGAGAACATCCAACCTTGTTCGCTCAGTACTGGATCCACGATCGACAACCCGATCACCTGTTGCAAGCCTTTCAGCGATCGCATCATCACCGTTCGATGGGCCCAAGGACAAGCCAGGGAAACGTAAAGATGATAGCGATCGGCTTCTGCCTTAAAACCACTGGAGCCATCTGCCGTAATCCAGTTGTGGAACTGAGTGGGCATCCGGTTAAACTTGCCGCTGCTGTCTCGTTCTGTCCATTCCGTCGTCCATTTCCCGTCCACCAGCATTCCTAGTGCCATACTTTCCCTCCCAATCCTTCATTTCAGATCCAAAAACTTTTACACGCTGCTCAAGGTTAGAAGTCAGTGTATCCGGCAGCACCCTGAGAGTAGTCTCAATTTAGGCCAAGTCAAACAATAAGACTTCTGCTCCAGGTTCGGAATCCAGCAGCAACTTTTCTTCCTGGCTGACAGCCGCTGCATCCCGGGCATCAAGCCTGTGACCGTTCAGAGAGATTTCCCCTTTCACCACTTGCACCCAGGCATGGCGATCGGGTTTCAGGGTATAGATCCGTTGCTCACCAGGAGCCAGCACGGTTGTATACAGTTCTGCATCCTGATGAATTAGCACGGAGCCGTCGGAGGCATCGCGGCTGGCAACTTTTACCCACTCTCCCGGATAGTCGGCTGGCTCAAATACTTTTTGCTCATAGCTCGGAGTCAGCCCTTGTTGTTCTGGCAGAATCCAGATTTGCAACAGGTGGGTGGGTTCCGTGGCCGAAGGATTGAATTCACTGTGAGTGATACCTGTCCCTGCAGTAAATCGTTGCACGCCATGCCTGCCGATCGTTTCCACATTACCCAAACTATCCCGGTGAGCCAGGGAGCCAGATACTATATAGGAAATGATTTCCATATCGTGGTGTGGATGAGTCGGAAAGCCACCTTTGGCAGCAATCCGATCTTCATTAATCACCCGCAAACTGCGGAAATGGATATGTTCAGGATCTTAGTAATTGGCAAAAGAAAAGGTGTGATAGGAATCTAGCCAACCATGATTGGCGTGACCTCGTTCGTGCGATCGGCGAATCGTAATCATCAGTAACGCCTCCAGGAGAAAGGGAAGTTAAGCTCCCGATTTCAGCTTCATGACAGAGGGCTGTGTTACAGCAATAAAAGGTTTGTTCATTGTGTTCTCCTAACCAAAGAGTCGCAAACAAACTAATTCATACTGTTTGCATATAAACAGAATAGTGTATATAAAGTTTGAATGCAAACATTTTTCGGGGGTAGCAATTATAAACCCTTCAAGAAGCATTTCTAGCCCTGGGTTTGTGTATCATCGCGTTTTGCTGCCTCGGTACAGACCAAACTTCGGTTCGTAATTGGTCTTTTT
Organism: Leptodesmis sp.; assembly: GCF_052746595.1. NCBI lineage: Bacteria > Bacillati > Cyanobacteriota > Cyanophyceae > Leptolyngbyales > Leptolyngbyaceae > Leptodesmis > Leptodesmis sp. The sequence continues at coordinate 3,908 of NZ_JBRAGO010000120.1, read as the reverse complement.
CAGTGTGATAACTGCTCCATCTGTTCCATCTGTTCATCTCACTATTTCCTCTGGGTATTGTGAAGCTATCGCCTGCTTTTGTCGTAGTAGCTCTGATTCAATACACAGATGAGGCTGAATTCTTAGATAGAATAGAATGCTGCCAGTTAGGAGGGAACCATGACTTCATCCCCGTCGTTTGATGCCTCTGAATCACTACGAGCGGATTTAAATCGCTTGCTAGACCGAACTCCTTATATGAAGCATGGTGAGTTGATTCAGTTGGCCCTGGCAACTCTAGTGCGGATGACCGAGGGAGAGATCGATCGCCTGGATTGGAAAATCCTGAATGCTTCTTTACAAGATATGGAGCGGGCATTTAAGGCCTTGTATCCCTACCGACACGTCCGCAAGGTGGCAATTTTTGGATCTGCCCGCATTGCCCGGGGAGCGCCAGAGTATCAAATGGCGATAGAGTTTGCAAAGCGTGTTACCGATCTGGGTTTCATGGTGATCACAGGCGCTGGTCCAGGAATTATGCAGGCAGGCAATGAAGGGGCCGGACGAGAGAAATCCTTTGGCCTGAATATTCAACTGCCCTTTGAACAGGGGGCGAATCCTTTTATTGAGGGCGATCACAAACTGATCCCTTTTAAGTACTTTTTCACTCGGAAACTCTTTTTCCTGCGAGAAAGTGATGCCCTGGCGCTGTTTCCTGGTGGCTTTGGCACCCAGGATGAAGCGTTTGAGTGCCTTACCCTGAGTCAGACTGGCAAATCCTCTCCGATGCCACTGGTACTCATTGACCATCCCGGTGGCCACTACTGGCTTGATTGGATGGAGTACATGCGTAAGCAACTACTACGACGGGGATTAATCAGCGCTGATGATTTCAGCCTATTTACTATCACCGACCGGATAGACGAAGCCTGTGCAGCGATCGCTCGATTTTACAGCGTTTTCCACTCATCCCGCTATGTGGGTAACCGCCTGGTCATCCGTCTAAATATGGAAATCTCTGACGAAGCCGTCGAGCAGTTGAATCAGGACTTTGGTGATATTTTGCTAAAAGGCCGGATTGAAAAAAGCCATGCCTTGCCTCAAGAAGCTCAGGACATGGCGATCGGCAAGTCTCGTCTGCTCTTACACTTCAACCAACGCGACTTAGGACGGCTACATCAAATGATTGCCGCTATTAATTATCTGGGAGCTGGAAAGTGCGAAGAAGCCAGACATCCGGAGTGGAAGTAGCCGCCAGATAGATGGCTGGATACGTGGTAGAGACGTTGCGGCAAAATGTCTCTCCAATTCCCCTGAGAGCGGGGCGGATGGGTGGAGAAAGATTGTGAGGTAAGTCACTCCACATTCAGGCTGGCACGCTAGAATAATTGAAGGTTCTACTACGACGTTGGTGACTGCCAATACTGTTTTATGATCTATACTTTTTGAACAAGGGCACCATACGAATCGGACGGCAGTAGACCGGGTATGTCCCGGAAACTTTAAGTCTCGGCAGACGGTACCCACCTGGTTTATATCAGGTCAAAAACTGAGGTAAAACGGCGTTGCGGTGAACTATTTAAGCTTTCAAAAACCTCTGGTCTGAAAACCAGGGGTTTTTGATTAGGATCTCCGTTTCATCGTCATAGGCCAGATACTCTGCCAATATAAATCATCGAGTGGCACGGGCCATGATTTCCTCCTGAATCCCTACGTTCTACGCCACTTTTTACTCCCGGTTCCCTTCTGCCCGATTCTCCACGGCTCCTATGGTAGGAGAGGTTGGCATGGGGCCTGCTTCGTTAGCCTTGGGCTGCTTGAGAGAAGTAGCGATCGGGGCAAGAATCTGAGCCATCTGGGCTTGCTGTTCTAGCTGTTGGGTAGACGATACTAAACTACTCAACCCATTCACCAAATTTTTTAGATTATTGCGAAACTGTGGGTCACCCGTTAATTCATCCAGATCTGCCGTAATCTTTTGAGCATTTTGAAACGTAGCCCTGGCCGAATCCAGGGTTTGCTGGAGTATCAGTAAGTTGGTTGGGCTACTGAGCGCATCTGAAGCCGATCTCAAATTTGCTGATGCCTTTGCAGCGTTTGCAGTTAACATTTGCAAGTTTTGTATTAATTGCCCTTGCTCAGTCTGATCCAGAACAGAACTAAAACTGCCGACAGCCGATCGCAACTGGGTACTGGTCTGGCTGAGATTATCTAGCGTGGTTACTAAATTGGTGCGGTTTGTTGCCAGTAGACTATTCACCTGATCCGCTGTGACTCCCAGTTTATTCGCAGTAGAACTGATAGCCTGGGCAGACGCAGCAAAGGATTTTAATTCCTGCCGAATGGCTTTGGTCAGTTGGGTGAATTCACGACTCAGAATAGCAATCTCTGCAGCGGCATCTGATGTGTTCTTCACCACAGAATTCACATTATTGAAAAATTCTGGACTGCTGTAAATCGTGGCAAAACGGGCCGTAGACTGCACCAGTTCATCAAAATTTACTCCTGATTCTCCTGGCAACTGGGCATTATTACAAAGGATCAGGGTGCCGTCGCAATTTTTATCCAGAGGACTGGTATTGACTGGCACGGTGAGTGGACGGGTAGGCACCAATTCAAGTACCGTCTGACTGATCAGGCCAGATTGATTAACCTGAGCTACTACAGCTTTAGGGATGATCAGGGTGGCTGGAGACAGTTCTGCCTCTACTTCTACCAGATTGGGCTTTGGCCTGATGTTGGTGATCTTGCCTACAGTAACTCCCCGAAACCGAACTACTGCGCCCGTTTGCAGTCCAGCCGTGTTCTTGAACTCAATGAAGATTTTGAAGCTGCGTTTACCGGGTTGTAATCCCTGAATCCACAGTCCAAAGGCTACAAACAGGCCCACTCCAAGCAGGATAAGTAGCCCGACTGAACCTTCCCGCATTGTCCGCGATCGCATAGCCTCCCCCCTCAATCATTCACTGCCAACCATCCTACCCAGTTACCTGGATAGGGCCATTAACGTCTCCGCTCAAAAATTGCCGAATGAGAGGATTATCAGTCGTATCCATCTCATAAATTGTTCCTTCCCAGTGAATTTTTCCCTGATGCAGCATCAGTACCCGATCAGCCGTGCGACGAATGGTACTTTGCTGGTGGGTCACCACCACGTAGGTACTACACCCAGCCTCAGCGCGCTGGAGTTGTCGTACCAGATCTTCAATTACCGTAGATGCAATGGGATCCAGCCCTGCCGTTGGCTCATCATACAGCAGCACCTCTGGTGTAGCGGTGGGATCATCTGGATTGGCCATGATGGCACGAGCAAAACTCACCCGCTTTCTCATACCACCAGACAACTGATCCGGGTAGCGATCGCCAATTCCTCCCAAACCTACCATCTCCAGTCGTTGATTTACCAACTCTCGAATTTGCTGTTGGGGAAGTCGGGAATGTTCATAGAGCAGGAACCCAACATTCTCATCGACCGTCAGAGAGTCAAATAGCGCCGCTTGCTGAAACACCATGCCAATGCCGATCGGATCTGGTGCATCCTCAATTAACCCCTGCCGACGATGCCCCTGCACATAAATTTCGCCTGCATCAGGAGCTAACAACCCTGCAATGATTCTCAAGATTGTGGATTTTCCCGTTCCCGAAGGCCCGATAATTACAAGCGCCTCTCCCCGGTAAATCTTTAAATCGACCGCATCCAGGATGATCCGATCGCCAAAAGCTTTAGAAATTCCTCTCAGTTCAATCAACGGTTCAGTCATTAGGATGGGTGAACTAGGGCCACTCGTAATTGGTTTAACGTTGGGGTTACAGTGCATGGAAAAATGAGCGCCCAATCTAAACTCCTATGACTTTAGCTAAAGAGAGGTACTCTGTCAGGTGGCCAGCCGACTTTCTGTCCAACTGCGTGCTGATTTATTTTCTTTTGA
>NZ_JBRAGO010000119.1:0-12665 GCF_052746595.1 Leptodesmis sp. | reverse complement strand
CGATGCACCTCATCCACAAACAGAATGGTGCGCTGGTGGTGCATCGCTCGCTTTTCCTGAGCGGTGGCGATCGCCTCCCGGATTTCCTTCACACCTGCCAGGACTGCATTAATAGCAATGAAGTGAGCCTTCGTCGTATTGGCAATAATCCGTGCCAGGGTCGTTTTTCCGGTTCCGGGTGGTCCATAGAAGATGAGCGAAGATAACTGATCTGCCTGAATCGCCCGTCGTAACAATCGTCCCGGCCCGACGATCGCATCCTGCCCCACAAACTCATCCAGAGTACGGGGACGCATCCGGGCCGCGAGGGGAGCTTCGGCCTCGATCGTATCCTGCAGGTGATGGTGGAAAAGATCCATATTCCCATCTTGACTGTGATCATCGTCTGCGTGTTGTTTTTCGTGTTCAAAACCCTGGAAAACGCCGCAGAGCTTAGAATTTCGGGATTTTCTCATTATTGAGGATGGTGCAGGGATTTAAGCAGCCAGAAGGCGATCGCAATTCCAAACACTCCCGCAATGATCAAAAATAAACAGGCCTGGATGACAAAAATATCTAAAGAGTCAATCAACAGACCGGGTTTGGTGACGGCAATGCCACCAGGAATCGTTAAGGTCTTAATTAATAAAGCAGTCACAATAGTCTGGAATGCAATCAAGGTCAGAACTAACCCGACTATATTCATTGTCATGCCTAGCTCCAGACTCTGGGCTACCTCAGCGCGACTGGGAAGCTGACGAGGCTCCAGCGATCGCAGTTGTTTCGACAGACTAATATAATGCCACGACCAATACACACTATATCCCAGCATTCCCACTGCACCGACCGTGGGAATGAGGCGAAACAATAAACCCAGGTTGATATTAAAACTGGGATCCGCGAGGGCAAAAAGCAAAATGATGACACTGGCAATTACCAACACCAGTTGTACCCAAAAGGCGATCGCTCCCCCCAGTCGTAAAGTACCAGCGACCCGTTGTCTTATATCAAATGAGGAATGGAGATCAGACATAAATAATTGATCTTAAGCTTAAGTACCCTTTAATATATAAGGTACTTGAAAAGAGCTATTCAACATTTTGTATTTTTGTCAATAGAAGTGATAGATTTGGTAGGAACATCAGTAGGTCGCCATAATCAACGTTGCTTATGTATAGTTTAAATTAGCAATCCCATAATCCATACTGCTTAAGAAATTGATGTATTACAGCTATACCTGACACATCACTTTAATTTTGTTTAAGGATTTTTATAAAAGTATCTGATTATATCTAAGTAGCCTTTCACTTGACTGACTTTACAGTTTCTAATATCAAGTCACTTCTAGTTTTCTAAAAAGTGCTGGAGAAAAGCTAGCCAGAAGTCTTATGTTTGATCTAACTTAAAGCCCTATTTGACTGATAAATCTTTTAAGACTCTGTCCGAACCGCCTTCACCCTAGCCTTCTCTTACAGGAGCTACTGTGTATACCCACCTTGGTACAACCCAAGGTCTAGATCCGGGAGATTTCCCCCGCTTCCCTGCCGCATGGGATCTGATCTCCCCCCTGCCCCCTCACAAGGGTTGACTTGCTGAGTGCAACAGACCCTGGTTTAACGATGTGACGAGCGCTTCCTGAGCCTTGAGCTACTCATCAGCTCATCAGCCTTTTTAGCAAGCATAAGGCTATCTATATAGGTGTGATATGGATCACTGATAAGGGTGACGAAGATCCCGGATCGCTCTGATCACGATCGCAACCTTGAGTCCACTAAGCCGCCATACTTAAGAAGACTCAACTAATACTGAGTCATCAACAGGGAACACACGACTGGTCGACAGTTTCTCAAGAAACCGTCGGTTTTTATTTAAAGCTTATTGCTGCAATGCGGAGGAATGGCCTTACCCCTCACCCTCGTACTGTTATTCCTTCTAGGGTTGTCTAAATTCCACCACGTCTTGCTTAACGGTGACATCAAAATCATCAAAAAAGTCATGGCCCAGCAGCCCCACATCCAGGGCATCACTGCCGATCGCCACGATCACCTCCTTGACTACAGCCCCACCAACCGCGATTGAATGAACATATCCTAAAGACACCTCAACTTCGGTTTGGCTGGCCGTATTCACCTTGGTTTTGCCAACGACTTGCACACCAAGCGCCTGCGCCATGGAAGGCGTAATGACTGTGCCACTGGCTCCCGTGTCTACAATCATGTCAAAGGTTTGATTGCCGTTGAAGGTGACATCAATAACTGGCGTTCCTCCCGCACGGCGTTTAATAGGCACTCGATAAACATTTCCTGCCCCTGGAGAAGAACGAATCACCGCACTAGAAACATTCAAGGGCTGGGCCTGGCTGCTGATCAGGGGAGCCTGACTGGTATTAGCTTTGGCCTGCTTGGCTCGTCGTCTGGCAGCAGCCAATTCCTTTTCAAATTCAGGCCGTTCGGCCTTGGCGATCGCCTGATAAGGACTGTTCGGCGGAATCGACTGAAGTGCAGCGATCGCTTGTTGCCAACGGCTACTCACTAAATTCCAATCATCCTCCGTGAGAGCAGATTGACTAAGGTTGCGGGCGCTATTTGCTTTCTCCTCAGCCAGCTTATAAGCATCCACCTGAGCCACAATCGGCGTGGGTGATGCTGGTGCAGCAACTGGAGCACTACTGGAAACCGTAGCCGGAGCAGGGGAGGCTGGTGCACTGCCCAGGGAATTTTGTTGTGAGGATGGCCTGCTGCTACAGGCAACACTTCCCAGGAGGAGAGTACTGGCCAGGAGCCAAAGGGTTTGCGATCAAGCGAACTTCACCATAAAGAGAGTTAAGGACCTTGGAAAATGGAATACGAAAGCAGAACGAGCAAACCTGAGATGACATGGATCCAGGCTAGCCTGACTGACGTAGACGTATCGATAGAATTCCGCACCTTGACGCTGAGCTAACAATTTGCTTAAGCCTAACACCCGCCTATGGGACAGGCGTGCCATAATAAGTCGTCTCAATTCGTTCTTTTCAGGTCACTATGTCCCTTGCTTCTGCACAGCCTGCATTATTAGTTCTAGCCGATGGCACCGCCTATCCGGGATGGTCCTTTGGTGCATCAGGTACGACACTTGGCGAAGTGGTATTCAATACAGGTATGACAGGCTATCAGGAAGTCTTAACCGATCCCAGCTACTGTGGCCAGATTGTTACCTTTACCTATCCTGAATTGGGCAATACGGGGGTCAATCCCGATGATGAAGAATCCCTGCGCCCACAGGTACGGGGTACGATCGCCCGCAACATTTGTAGCCGACCCAGCAACTGGCGATCGACCCAATCCCTGCCCGATTATTTGAAGCAGCACAACGTCCTGGGGATTTACGGCATCGACACCCGTGCCCTGACTCGCAAAATTCGATCGGTGGGCGCAATGAATGGAGCCATTTCTACAGAAATTCTGGATCCCCACGAGCTACTGCAACGGGTACAGGAAGCTCCCAGCATGGCCGGATTGAATCTGGTACGAGAAGTGACGACCCCAACCGTCTATGAGTGGTCTGAGACGACCGATCCTGTGTGGGAATTCAGTTCTCCGGCGGAATTAGATGGTGATCCGCTCGTTGTGGTTGCCCTTGATTTTGGAGTCAAGCGCAATATTCTCCGCCGTCTGGCCAGCTACGGATGTCGGGTGATTGTCGTACCATCTACCACTTCTCCCGAAGAAATTCTCAGCTACAACCCGGATGGCATTTTTCTCTCGAACGGCCCTGGTGATCCGGCTGCAGTTCAGGAAGGAATTCAAACTGCCAAGGCGTTATTGAGCAGCCAGAAACCCATGTTCGGGATTTGCATGGGCCATCAGATCCTGGGATTGTCTCTGGGGGCGGAAACCTTCAAATTGAAATTTGGCCATCGCGGATTAAATCAGCCCTGTGGCTTGCATCAGCAGGTAGAAATTACCAGCCAGAATCATGGGTTTGCGATCAGTGCTGATTCCCTGCCCAAGGCGGATGTGGAAATTACTCATCTGAACTTGAATGATCGCACCGTTGCCGGATTGCGTCACAAAAAACTGCCCATCTTTTCCGTACAATACCATCCCGAAGCCAGCCCTGGCCCCCATGATGCCGACTATTTATTTGAGCGCTTTGTGCAAGCGATGAGAGAAAACCGTCAGGCCAAAGTGAGATAAGTCAAGCAAGGCAAATTCTGTATTTGGGAAGCAATTCATGCACGATGTGAAAGCGATGAGCTTGAAGGGCATCGTGGACTAGCTGCCAATGGCTGGTAAGGAATGCTGGAGAGTAAGGGAAAACTTCATGAACACGGTCAACTTCGGCTTCGGTTTTCAGGGCTTCGCATTTCCAGGAGCCTTTCCCTTTAGCGGTATACGTCACCATAGCAGGGCCAAAGCTGAAAATACCGTCCGCGATCGCGGCTAACCATCGCTGGTGGCGGGCTTCTCCTTTCTCATCCCGAATGGTTTCAAACAACTCCGCAATTCGACGTTTATCGGATTCCTGCAACCCTGGTACCGTGGCTTCTGGATTTCCCATGCGGTACCGTTGCATGGCCTGACACATACAATCCGCCGCGTCTAAAAAGTCACTGGGATTATCCCGGATAATTTTTTCACCTCGACCGTTGGTATAACCCCAGCGCAAAAAGGGCTTATCCGGATTGCTCAGTACTGTGCCATGTCCCAGAGGTAGCGCTTCCCCAATAAAAAATTCTTCAGCCGATTCTCCAACTTATGATCGGGTTGACCCTGTTCATCAATCAGAAAGGTTGCTTCATTCACGTGATGGCTAATTCCGGCAAAGCCTTGATGTGCCCAGGTGTCTGCATACACATGCATCGTAACACCCAAGCGATAGATTCCGTAGGGATGATGCCGCTGGTTAATGCATTCCCGCACCATATCCTGAGCAACATAGCTATTGGGTCGACAAATCAGCTTTTCAATAAATGTTCCAGGTGGATCCTGATCAGCAGGTAGTCCTCCATTTCCGGGCAGAAAGTGGAATGGAACCCAGACGTAATGATTGGCCAGTTCCTTAAAATTGCGGTAATCCAGCATTTTGTGGGCAGAGCTGATGCGGCTAAACAAGGCTCCATTATCAAATCGGATCAACCCGGTGTTGATGGCATCATCGACGTATTGGGCACTGTAGGCAACGATATTAGCAGAGTCATGGTCAAAGCCAGCCAAACGAGCCACAACGTAGGTAACACCATGATGGAAGTCGATCTGCATTACATCTCTAGCCCAGAATTCTACGCAGCCCATTCTACTGTTCTTGCTTCTGCACTTTGATGATGTAGCCAAATTTAATGAGGAAGTGAATCAGGACGATCGCCAGGAGTTCCGCAAAACTAATGAGATTAACGTAATCTTTATAAAGACTGTGTAAAAATTAAACTTTCTCTAGACTCAACGGAGCCAGGAAGCAAGGTTGGGTACTCTAGATAAACCGATAGACTTGGTTGTCATTGGTCACTGGTCGTTAGTATTGAGTAGCTGCTGTTTACCCAGGACACAGGACACAGAATACAGGACAAATGCATTACAAGGTGAAACGATGAAAAGCATCAACTTCAGTTCAGCGATTTTACCCCTGGTGATTACGGCAATGGCTTTGCCTGCCAACGCTCAACAACCTCAACAGTTTGTTAAATACCAGTGTAATGATGGAAAAACCTTTGAAGTTCAGTATTTTCCAGATAAGGCCTGGATGAGGTTGGATAATCTCAGGTTTGAATTGCTTCCAGTAGAGGCAGTTGAGGGAATGAAGTATTCTAATGGTCGCACCCTGCTACAGACCATCGGCAATAAAGCATCTATTGACGTTAATTTTCAGCCCTATCTTACAGAATGCATTTCTCAACAAGCTGTAGCTCCCTTTCCAAGTCCAAATCCTTTTCTTCCCTAACCCAATAGTCTCTCGGAAGTGCCCTACTAAACCGTCGTTTTGTACCGGGTTGCACATAGATTGATCGATAGTAATTTCTGAAGTTATGCTTCTACGATCAATATTTCTGGAGCCACTTCGAGTAATAAGTCAGGTTACAAAAGGTAGCAATTCAGTGTGTTCCTGATGACAAAAATTACGTAATGGCCTCCGAAACTCTTAAAACCTGATGGCTCAACGGAGTGGATGATGCAATCGGGGATGGGTCAGCACCCCTTGGGACGGACTAAAGAGCAAGGCCAGCAGGAACAGGAATGAAGAAACCAGAACGATCGCAGGCCCAGAAGGCAGGTTGTAATAATAACTCAGGTAAACTCCCGTTACACTGGCGAGCATTCCAATAACGGCTCCCAGCAACATCATTTGATGCAGTTTCTGCGTCAGCAAGTAGGCCGTGAGTGCAGGGCCAATCAGCAGGGAAATTACCAAGATTACTCCAACAGCCTGCATGCTGGCAGTGATGGTCAGGGTAATTATCACCATAAAGCCCAGGTAAATCGTATTGACGGGTAATCCCATTGCCTGGGCACCCGTGCGATCGAAGGTGTAAAACAGCAGTTCTTTATAAGTCAGCCGGATCACCAGCAGAATCACCACTGCAATCACCTCGGTGCGCCAGATGTCAGTAATCGTGACCCCCAGAATATCGCCAAAGAGGAAATTATCCAGATCAATTTTGTTCCGCAGTACCGTAATTAGTGTCACCCCCAGTGCAAAGAAACTGGAGAAGGTGAGCGCCATCGCCGCATCGACTTTTACCCGTGACTGGGAACGAGTCCAGGCAATCAACAAAGCTCCCAAAATGCCAGAGGCAAAGGCTCCAATCAGAATATCAATGCCGAGGAAAAAAGAGACAGACAGCCCAGGCAGCACACAATGGGCAATCACATCCCCCAACAACGCCATCCGTTGCACAATCAGATAGCTGCCGACCACCGGACACAAGATGCCGACGACGATCCCGATCGCGATCGCGTGGCGCATAAACTCGTAATTCAGTGGTTCCAGAAGCCAACTCAGCATGAGGGATAGTTGCATTCTGATTTTTTAGCGGCGTCGCCACCAGATATAGGCTGCAGTACCAAAGCCCAGTAATGGCAAGAAGATCAGGGCTAACAGACTGGACAAATTAGCCTGTTGAGCCGTTAGATTAATCCGGCGGTTTTTAGTGTCTTTGGGGCGAATCGAGAGCGTAGATTGTTCCGGTTGCTCTAGCCAGCGCACCGAATTGAGAAACACATCGCCATTCACCACCTGATCAAATAGGCCATCGGTCGCAAATGTTGAATTGCCAATCACCACTAGCCGGGATTTGGGAGCGGTTTGTTTTTCCAGGGCGATGCCCAACACCAGCGGCCCCTGCAAATCGGCAGGCGGATTAAACTCCAGTGGTTGAGTTTGCAGGTTACTTTCTGCCCAACTGTTGTCGCTGGTAAATAGAAGGGGAGTTTCTTTGATATCTTTAACAGCGGTGGATTGCACCGGACGCGCCAGGGAGAAAAAGGAAAGATTTCCCTGTAGCTCTTTAGTAATGGGATGGTCGCCATAGCGGGTAACGATCGCATCCGCTGGTCCCAAATTAATTAACTTGCCACCCCCCGATCCGTCGATCGCCACTCGCTTATCCAGGGTGATGCCCCAGTCTTTTAAGAAAGCGTCCAGTTTGGGATCGGTATTGGTCGGGTCAACCATCAACAGGAGATGACCGCCCCGTTGCAGGTAATTCTTTAGTGCCTGTACTTCCCCGTCCAGTAGAGGTTTCTGAGGGCCAGCAATGATAACTGCCGCCGCATCCTGAGGAAACTCCTTACTTTCTGCCAGTGCCAGCGGTTTGGCAACCAGATTTTTCTCACCCAGCAGTTTCACTGCCTGAGACATGGCCCCCGGTTGTCCGGCTTCCAGAGGCCGTTCCCCATGACCCTGTAGAAAGTAAATATTGGCACGACGATTGCTGAGAATTTGCTCCAACCCATTCGTGAGCTTGGCTTCTGACAGGCGATCACGATCGCTCACCGTTTGCACAAACTGCTTGCGTTTATTATTCGGTTGCAGTTCCAGCACCACATCGCCAAAATTCTTGACTTCAAACTGCTTAGCCAACCCCAACTCAGTCTGCGGATCGACATACTCAAAACTAAACTTGTTTCCCGCACGGCGGTAATTTTCTAGCAAAGCCTGATCCTGAGGATTTTGCTGCTTGGCAAACACCCACACTTTGACCGGCTCTTGCAAATTCCGTACCACTTCCTGGGTTTGCGGCGACAGAGTAAATTGCTGATTCTCCGTCAGATCCACCCGCCAGGCATACTTTGCCCCCAGGAAATTAATCAATCCCAGAATTGCCAACACCGCCAGGGTTGTAACCAGGGCATTAGCACCCGTTTCCAGTGATCGCTGGTTCCAGACACTTGGTTGCCCCCCCATGTCTACCCGTCCCATTGCGATCAGTCCCACACCGATCATGGCAAGACCCACCAGGATGAGCGCGATCGGCACGGCTGTCCATCCCCCAGAAACCACCCCTGCTGATACTCCCGCAATCATCAGCATCGGCCCCAACCAGATCAGATATTTCAGATATTTCAGATATTTCAGATATTTAGATGCAGGTAACTTTTTCATGGGAAGCAAGGGGGATAAGTTTTGAGTTTTGAGTTTTAAGTTTTGAGTTTTAAGTTAAGCAGAAAACTGGGATTCAAGAGTTTTAAGTGTTGAGCTTTAAGTTGAACTCCGAACTTTGAACTTAAAACTTAGAACTTAAAACTACTTAAGACCGCTGAAACCTCAATGTATCAATCGATTGGGCCGTCAGGAAAATGCCCAGGAAGATGAAGCTGGCAAAGACAAGCAAGCTGCCACTGTCGATGATGCCTTGCACGAAGTTGTTGTAATGCTTTAGGAGCGAGAGTTGAGCCAGTGCATCTCCCAGCCAGCCACCCACGCTTTTGGCAATCAGGTCAATTACCCAGAGAAACAGCACCAGGGCAAAGGTAAAGATCGCCGCCAGGATTGTGCTTTCAGTCAGGGAGGAGATGAACATTCCCAGGGAAAGGACAGCGGCGGCAAGCAGCAGCAGTCCCAGATGGCCAGAGAGCATTATAGCCGGACTCGTGGGCGGGTTGCTGGCACTCAGGGCGATCGCTTGATACACCATCAACGGCAAAATCAGAGTGGCAAAGAAGGTGACTACGGCCAGTAACTTACCAACGGCAACGGCCCAGTTAGTGATGGGGGAGGTGGCCAGCAGTTCCAGGGTGCGCCGCTTGCGTTCCTCAGCATACAGCCCCATCGACAGAATCGGCAGAATGAACAGCGCCAGGGAACTCAATACGCCCAGGTAGAGTTGTAAAAATCGGTAAGCAACATCCACGGGAGGCATCGGAATTCCCAACTGTTGGGCTTGCTGCTCATTCACCGCCGCCTGTTGAATCAGTCCTTCTGGCCCCAGCAGAATTGCCACAAAGAAAAAACCGGCCAGCAACCAGAAAATTCCGGCGACCAGATAGGCCAGGGGAGAGACGAAGTAGCTTTGTAACTCGCGGCGATAGATGGCGATGATATTGGCAGCTACAGTGCGGAGGGAAGGGAATAGGTTGGTCATTAGGGGATTGGGGGTCGGGGATTAGGAATTAGGAATTGGAGATTAGGGATTAGGGGTTGGGGGGTCGGGAGTTGCTTCCGGTACTTCTTTGGGGAGGGGAGTTTCTTCGGTGGTGAGTTGCAGGAATACGTCTTCCAGGCTGGCTTGGATGCGGCGCATTTCGTGTAAGCCTAAGCCTGCTCCCACGATCGCGGCGGCAATCTCCTGTCCGGCCAGGGTGGTTCCCGTTTCGCCCATAATCCGAACTTTGTGACGGTCGGGGGGTAGCTCTGTGTCTACCGGCTCAATCGTTTGGATGCTGGGAATCGTTTGCAATGTTTGGCGCAGCATGGTTTCATCCCCCGCCACTTCCAGTTCATAGCCAGAACCTCTGGTCAGTTGAGCCAGCAGTCCCTCTGGAGTATTGGTTGCCACAATCCGCCCTTTGTTGAGGATGGCGACCCGATTACAGGTCATGCTGACTTCCGGCAGGATGTGGGTAGAGAGAATGACAGTATGACTGCCAGCCAAACTCTTGATCAAATGGCGCACTTCAATAATTTGCCGCGGATCCAGGCCAACGGTTGGTTCATCCAGAATAATCACGGGGGGATCGTGGACGATCGCCTGAGCAATTCCCACCCGCTGCCGATAACCTTTGGATAATTTGCGGATCAGGGTGTTGCGCTTATCCGTCAGGCTAGTTTTTTTCAGGGCCGACTGGACATTGCGGGTGCGATCGCCCGCACTCACGCCTTTGATCCGGGCCACGAAATACAAGAACCCTTCCACTGTCATTTCTGGATACAGCGGCGGCGTTTCCGGTAAGTACCCAATCCGTTTTCGTACCGCCATAGACTGGTCATGCACTTCATACCCTGCTACCTTGGCTGTTCCTGAAGTAGCCGGTAAATAGCCGGACAAAATTCGCATAGTCGTAGTCTTTCCGGCTCCGTTTGGCCCCAGGAAGCCCAAAATTTCTCCGGGTTCCACGGCAAAGGTCACATCCTCAATCGCAGAGGTGGTGCCGTAAACCTTACTCAAATGCTCAACTTCGATCATGGGCAATTCCCCATCCGGCGTTACCAATCTCCCATAGTAGATCGAGGTTGCGCCAAACGAGCCGTCATTTGTAGAGTTTTATTAGCGACACTGATGGAAGAACGCTAAGCTGGATTACTGAGATGGCGAATGAACCGTGCCGTCTGGTAGGGTTGCACCAGTTAAATCCGCATTTGTAAGAATGGTTCCGGTGAGGTCGGCTCCCGTCAGGTCAACATTTCGCAAAATCACTCCCGTCAAATCTGCGTAGCTCAAGTCGGCATAGCGTAAGCTGGCTTGACTCAAATCTGTGACCCAGGGAATCTGAGGACCTCGCCGTTGTAATTTGGCGCGACACAATTTGGCTTCATCCAGATTGGCATGACACAACAGGGCTTCACTTAAATTGGCATAGCTCAAGTCTGCTCCGGTTAATTGAGCATGACTCAAGTTTGTTTGCTGATCCGTACTGGCACGGAAATCCGCTTCAAATAGCAGGGCATGAGATAACTGAGCATGGCTTAAATTGGCTCCACACAAACTGGCCTTACTCAAATTTGCCTGTTCCAGATTTGCCTGCTGCAAATTTGCTCCACTCAGATCGGCTTCGCGTAATTGGGCGTGCTGCAGATCGGCCTGCATCAAATTTGTTCCCCAGAAGATTGCCTCACTTAAGTCTGCAGCATTGAATGTAGCATAGCTGAAATCAGTTTTTCCGCAGCGGGACTGGCGCAAGTCACTGTGGCTGAAATCGGCGTGGCTGAGGCAGATGTTGGTTAAATCCGCCTCCTGTAAATTGACTTTAGGAAAACGACGTTCTCCCATCTGGTAGCGCTTTAAGATTTCATTCCCATCCATAGGTGTATCGGAGTTTGGGCATCAACTTATTGTAGGCGGGGAGGGGATTTTGGATTTTGGATTTTGGATTTTGGATTGAAGGTGTCTAGAAAGGTGGCGATCGTCTGATTAAAAGCCTCTGGTTCCACCAAAAAACACCAATGATTGCCAGGAACCTGGACGATGTTCAAGTTTTTCAAGTAGGTTTTGTAGGGCTTCAACTGCCAGTTGGTACGATTCAGTCCTTTCTCTGGTTGTACAAACAGGGTCGGAACATCAATCGGTATGGTCAGTCCGGCCACCTGCATGACATCGGCAAAGATTTCGTCTCTAGCCTGGATGACAAACTTACTGCCCCACCGCCCATCCGATTTTGGTTCCAGCGCATTCTGAAATACAGACTGTTGCAGTTCACTCCATCCCCGATACTGCTTGAGTTGACGGGCCTGGTGTTCCGCCTGCTGATAACTCTCAAATGGCCCCATCATCTTCAAAAAGGGCAGCACGCGATAGAGCAGGGGAAAGGTGGGGGTGAGCCAGACGGGGATACGATCGATAAAAAAAGGATCAATCAGCACCAGACTGCGAAATCGCTGTGGTTGCTGAGTTGCCCATAAGGTGGCAACCTTGGCTGACCAGGAATGCGCCACCACATGAGCCGATTGCCAACCAACGGCATCCATGAGTGCTGCTAAATCTCGGATAATATCGCTGGACTGATAGCCTGCAGCGGGTTTACTGCTGTCTCCATGTCCTCGCAGGTCGGGAGCCAGAACGTGGTAGCGATCGCTCAAATCTTCCCCTAAACTCTGCCACACACCCGCGTGATCGGCCATGCCATGCAGCAACAGTACGGGTTCCTCACTCCGCTGCCACTCCAAATAGGACAACTGCACATCAAGCAGATTTAAAGTGCGACGGGAGGCATTGCTGAAAGTCATCACAGTTCGGTAGAACCAGGTTTGTTCCTGAAACTCAGTCAATTGGCGAGAATAAGTGTTAGGTGAGGCGGTTATTCGTCCTTTGTCATTGTGAACAGCTATTGATTGAGAACCAATGGCTAAGGACAATCCCACCTACTTTCACTTCATAGAGATAGTACTTCATGAGACGATTCTTGTTGCTCCTGAGTTTAGCGATCACCACGCTGACTACTGTGATGATCGGGCAAGTTGGTCAACCTTCAGTTGTACAGGCCACCTCTAATTGCAATTGCTCCTATAGAAAACTCGCGTGAGAACCCCGGTCTTTTAAGCCGGGGATGAAACGC
>NZ_JBRAGO010000118.1:0-12701 GCF_052746595.1 Leptodesmis sp. | reverse complement strand
GCTTCGCATACAGCGCGGGACTTATAGCTCCCCGAACCCCTCAATAGTTAAAACCGCGACCACACTCACCAAGTCTGCCGACGCAGACTCAATACCATCCAGGTTTTCAGTAACCTGCGTCGGCAGGTTTTCTCCCTATAGCCGCGACTTCAGTCGCCAGGGTGAAAAAGAGACTGGCTTTTAAAGCATCCTCTTAGGAAAGACCTACTGTGTACACACATCTTGGTACAACCCAAAGTCTAGATCCGGGGGAAGTCCCCCGGTTTCCCGCTGCGTGGGGGCCGATCTCCCCCACACCCCCCGAAAGGGGTGGCTGGTTGACTGCTACGGATTGAGGCTCAACTTCTGAATGAGTTCTAGACTTGTGTGTACGCGGTAGGTGCTGAGACAGAGTGATTAGCTAAACACCTCTGCTACACCGATCGGACAGGAGACGTTCGTTCCTCCTAAGCCGCAGTAGCCACCGGGATTTTTGGCGAGATACTGCTGATGGTAATCCTCCGCGTAGTAGAACGGCGGGGCATCCAGAATTTCGGTGGTAATAGGGCCGTATCCAGCTTTGTTCAGGGCCACTTGATAGCGATCGCGAGATGCCTCAGCTAATTTCTGTTGCTCATCCGAGTAAGTATAGATACCAGAGCGATATTGAGTGCCAACATCATTGCCCTGGCGCATACCTTGAGTCGGATCGTGATTCTCCCAAAAGACCTTCAAAAGCTGGTCATAGCTGATCACGTTCGGGTCATAGACGACAAATACAACTTCGTTATGGCCCGTCATGCCAGTGCAGACTTCACGATAGGTCGGATTAGGCGTGATACCTGCTGCATAGCCAACGGCTGTGGTAAAAACGCCTGGTTGTTGCCAGAATTTGCGCTCTGCTCCCCAAAAACAACCCATACCAAACATGGCCGTTTCCATGCCTTCAGGAAAGGGAGGCTTTAACGGATTGCCGTTGACAAAGTGTTGCTTGGGAACAGGCATCTCTGTTGCCCGTCCGGGTAGGGCTTCCGCTGCTGTGGGCAGGGATAGTTTCTTACCAAATCCAAATAATCCCATTGGTTTTTACTCTCACTTCTGCGGTCTATCTTTACTTTAGTTAATGTTTCTGAGAAATGGACGAGAGATAGATGAGAGGTTAGCGTTTCAATTCCTTGAGCAAATTGTCAACTTCTCGTAGCTGATCGCTCTGGGCAGATTGCTGTTTCAATAGGGTTTTTGCTTTTTCCAGCGCCGGAATGGCCTCCTGTTTGCGGCCCATCGCCTTGAGCGCCATTCCCAACTTGACATAGCCATCCGCACTGTTAGGCGAGAGGTTAGTGTACTGGCGATACAGGTTCGCGGCAGACGTATAATTCTGACGCTCAAAGAGAATATCACCAATGCCTTCATGGGCATCGGGTAGGTTCGGTCTGAGGGCGATCGCTCGCTGGTAGTACTTCATCGCTTCATCGGCATAGCCCGCTGCTTGCAAGGCTCGACCGATTTGTAAAGGCAGAGCCGGATTTTGCGGTTCCAACTGGAGTGCCTTGCTGAAAGAATTAGTCGCCTTGGTATAGTCATTCAGTTGCAGCCAGGCGGTGCCAATATGTACCCGCACAATGCCCTGCCTGGGTGAAATCCGGGCGGCCTGTTGCAAAGGGAGAAATGCATCCCGTGGGCGTTTGAGTTGAATCAGAGCGGTTCCCATCAGTTCGTGGGCTTTGAAGTTTTGAGGTGCGAAAGTTGTCACCCGCCGATAAACCTCCAGGGCCTCCTCATAACGCCCCTGACGGGCCAACAAAACCCCAATCCCCAGATTTGCATTGAGATGACGGGGGCTATAGAGAAGTGCCTGTCGGTAGGTAGAAATGGCCTCATCGTTACGGCCCAGTCCTGCTAAACTGAACCCTTTTGCATAGTAGAAGTCAGCATTTTTAGAATCTAGGGCGATCGCCTGCTGGTAAGCCTTTACTGCTTCTTCGTAGTTGCCCTGGGTGGCATACACATATCCCACACCTGAATAGATTTTGGCGTTCGTACTATCCAAAGCCGCAGCCTGCCGGTATGCCACCAGTGCGCCTGCAAAATTGCCCGCATCCACCATTCTCCGACCTTCTCGAAGCAGTTGGGTCAGTGCATCCTTCGTGTTGGAACGAGTAGCACTAGGAACCCCCCGATCCTCTAAAGGTCGTTGAGCACGAACCACCTGGGGAGTAGCACTGATCAATCCAAAAGTTAGCAAAAGGCTGCTGAGGGTAATGGGAGCAAACTTGGGGTGAATCCGTTTGATCTTCAACATATTAGACATGTGTGGGAGGTGACGCAAGAACTAAGGTTGCAATTTTACAGGGCTTGGTACAAGTTGCAAAACTTTACTCTTGAAGTCAGACAACACTGTCTCACATTTGAGGATCAATCTCAAGACTGACGTTTAGATCTTCTGTGGATGGTTTTTCCGTAGAGACGTTCCGGCAGAATGTCTCTACAAATTAGGATGTGAAACACGACAAGCTTAAGAGCGGCGGTGATAGCGACCGATTAATTCTGCCGAGGCCAAGATGTGTCCTTCTGCAGTGGTTAATACTTGAGCTTTGCTGGCCCCAGCAGGAAGCCTCAGGGGTTGATCAAGGGCATAGAGCTTAAAGAAATAGCGATGGGTACCGCTGGGTGGGCAGGGGCCACCATACCCTAGGGAGCGAAAGTCATTTTTTCCCTGTAAGCCGCCGGCAAGATCAGTTTCCATAGTCACATGAGCAGGTAATTCAGTAAGGGTTGCAGGCAGGTTGTAAACCACCCAATGCACAAAGGTTCCTCTGGGAGCATCCGGATCATCCACGATTAACGCTAAACTTTGAGTCCCAGTTGGTATCTCTGTCCAGGTCAGAGGAGGAGAAATATTTTTTCCATCACAGGTATATTCAGATGGAATTAAACCATTTGCTGAAAAGGCTGGGCTTTCTAATTTCATAGTGGTACCCCCAACTGGAGTAGGAGAAGAGGATGGGCGATCGCTTCCAGGTAGTCCACCATTGCTGCAGCTAATTAGCAGAACTGCGAACGCCCCAAAAATCATCATTCGTAGCCTGATCATGGGCAGTCATTCTGATGCAGCAATTCCCCCTTCACCTTTATTTTAAGGATTACGCACAAAATAAACCTTGTCCAAGTCCAGAACCGTCGTTTCTCTTATAGGAAAACGACCGTTCTCTAGCTGGACTTGGTTTAAGGTTAGCCCTATCGCTCCTTCATCCTTACCTGACGGAACGAGACTGCCAGCTTTTTTCATTTGGAAAAGTGTGTTGGTTCTCGTTAGGCTAGCGAATGAAATCCTTGGACGATCGCGCCATGATGCCTAAAGATTCCGCCCATCGCTACAGCCGTCGAAAAATGTTGCAATTGACAGGACTGGCTGCTGGAGCCGCCGCATTGCCTTCTGCCTGTCACGCCGCCACACCCTCTACAAAAACTTCCCCGTCTGCAGCAGCAACTATGGCTGACACTCAAGCTACTACAGCAGCAACTATGACTCGTGGAGGAATCAGTCGAGTGGTGTTAGTACGCACGGAAGACCGGGTAGCCGCAACCCGCGAAGCGTTAGAGTTACTGCAACCGGATGGGCTAACGGGAAAAACCGTCTTCTTAAAACCGAATTACAACACGGCAGATTCGGCTCCAGCAGCTACAGACACCAGGCTATTGGAAGCGCTGATTCAGGAATTTCAGAATGCCAAAGTGGGTCAGATGACAATCGGCGATCGCTCCGGTATGGCAGATACTCGCACGGCAATGACCAGTAAAGGCGTGTTTCAGTTAGCCGATCGGTATGGCCTGAAAGCGATCGTGCTGGATGAATTAGCTGCGGCAGATTGACAATATTTTCCTGCCGAGGGCACGCACTGGAGTAAGGGGTTTGCCTTTGCTCGTCCAGCGTTGCAGGCAGGGGCGATCGTCAATACCTGCTGCCTGAAAACCCACCGCTTTGGGGGCCACTTTACCCTGTCGCTGAAAAATACGGTGGGGCTGGTGGCCAAGTACGTTCCAGGCGATTCCTACAACTACATGGGTGAGTTGCATTCTTCGCCGCATCAACGATTGATGATTGCCGAGATCAACAAAGCCTATCAGCCCGCCCTGATCTTGTTAGATGGGGTAGAAGCGCTCGCCAACGGGGGCCGGATACAGGCAAGAAGGTGAAATCGGGTGTGATTCTGGCGGGAACCGATCAGGTCGCGGTCGATGTGGTGGCGATCGGAATTTTGCGATCTCTGGGTACGACTGAAGCGGTCTCACGGGGTTCCGTCTGGCAACTGGAGCAAATTCGCAGAGCCGTGGAACTGGGATTGGGAGCCAGCCATGCAGATCAGATTGAAATTGTCACTGCCAATGCAGCCAGCCAAGCAATAGCCGATCAAATTCGTCCGTTGATTGTTTAAGGCACCACTGAGTTGATATAGGGGAAAAACAATTTATCCAATAATGCTCTAAGCACTGAAGTATTTGGCTGCAGGATGATAGGCGATGATGGCCGTCGTTGATTGTTCAGGATAAAGCTGCTCACTTTCATCCATGTGCAGGTGGATGCGATCGGCTGCCAGCAATTCCAGCAATCTGTACTGATCCTGAATATTGGGGCAGGCCGGATAGCCAAAACTATAACGAGAACCCTGATACCGTTGCGCCAGGACATCGCGAATGTTGTCCGGCTCCTGGGCGACCAGGCCCAACTCTCGCCGAATCCGGGCATGCACCCATTCCGCCAGAGCTTCTGCCATCTGAACCGCCATGCCGTGGAAGTAGAGATAATCCGTGTACTGATCGGCTTCAAAAAGCTTTCTGGCATACTCAGTGGCAACTTCGCCCATTGTGACAGCCTGCATGGGGAAAACGTCGAAGCGATGTTGGATGTTGGATTTTGGGTTTTGGATGGCTTGGTCTTTGGGGAGGTAGAAGTCGGCAATGCAGTAGCGACGCAGGGATTTTTGTCGGGGGAAGTGGAAGGTGGCAATGGGATCAGGTAAGACCGCATCAGAATGTGTTGCTGCAGCTGGATCGTAGAGATGCAGGGAATTTCCGTCTGCGAGACAGGGGAAATAGCCGTAAATAGTTTGGGGATACAGTAGGTTTTCGGTGACGATGCGCTGTTTCCACTCCTCCAGCAGGGGATACACCTTCTCTCGCAAGAACTGGTTATACTCTTCCCGCGATTGTTCCCGTGGCTTGCGGAACTGCCACTGTCCGGCGATCAACGCCTGCAAATCCAGATACCAGAAGACTTCTTCCCAGGGAATATCTTCTGGATTCAAGATTGTGGTGCCCCAGAAGGGAGGGGTAGGACGGGGAATGTCGATCGCGATCGCGTCGGAACGAGCAGTGTCAGGGAATGGAGGAACTAGGAATTGAGAATTAGCAATTAGGGCAGTACCAGATTTCTTCTCAGGATCTGACTCTTGCTCTTTGCTCCCTAGTTCCTGATCCCTGATTCCTAATCTCTGTTCTTCCTCATTCAAAAATCCCTTGATGTCGTCCCATTGCCCTTCTGCCTTGGCAGGCATAAGCTTGTCCATGAAGTGCAGATCGGAGAAGGCATCTTTGCCGTAGATCACTTTACCTTTGTAGGTGTTCTGGCAATCTTCGTAGACAAATTTGGGAGTCAGGGCGGCTCCTCCCAGGATGACGGGAACGGTAATACCGCGTTCGTTGAAGACTTGCAGGTTTTCTTTCATAAAGGCAGTGGATTTCACCAGCAGACCACTCATGGCAATACAGTCAGCCTGGTGCTGTTCGTAAGCCTCAATAATGTTCTCAACGGGTTGCTTAATGCCCAGGTTGATCACCCGATAGCCGTTATTCGACAGAATGATGTCCACCAGATTCTTACCGATATCGTGGACATCTCCTTTCACCGTGGCGATGATGAAAGTGCCCTTGGCGTTATTGCCTGCTTCTGATTTCTCCATAAAGGGTTCCAGGTAAGCAACGGCAGCTTTCATGGTTTCCGCAGATTGCAGCACAAAGGGTAATTGCATCTGGCCGGAGCCGAACAATTCTCCAACGACCTTCATCCCATCTAGCAGGAAGGTATTGATAATATCCAAGGGTTTGTAAGTCTGCAATGCCTGAGACAAAGCCTCTTCCAGACCAATCCGTTCGCCGTCGATAATGTGGCGCTTCAGCCGCTCCTCGATCGGCAAATCCGCCAGTGAATCTTTGGAACGGGCCTCTTTGGTCGAAACTCCTGCAAATAAGGTGGTCAGTTCGGTGAGTGGATCATAGACACAGACATCGCCTGCAAATCGCCGCTGGTCGTAAATCAGTTGACGACAGACTTCCTGATGTTTTGGATCGATTTTAGCTAAGGGAAGAATTTTTGCTGCACTGACGATCGCCCCATCCATACCTGCCTGCATCGCTTCATGTAAGAACATAGAGTTCAACACAATTCGTGCGGCTGGACTGAGGCCAAAGGAAATGTTGGAGACACCCAGCATAATATGGCAACCTGGCAGGTTTTCGCGGATCATGCGGATGGCTTCAATAGTGGCTTTGCCATTCGCCCGATCTTCTTCAATCCCCGTGGAAATCGGTAGTGCCAGGGTGTCGAAGAACAACTCATGGGCTGGAATGCCAAACTCTAAAGCCTGATGGTAAGCGCGTTGGGCAATTTGAAACTTTTTCTCAGCCGTCCGAGCCATACCATCTTCATCGATGGTGCCAACCACCACCCCAGCCCCGTACTGTTTCGCCAGTTCCAGCACTTTCAGAAAGCGTGGTTCTCCATCTTCATAGTTGGTGGAGTTGAGGATGCACTTGCCGCCTGCCACCTTCAAACCTGCTTCCATCTTTTCCCATTCAGTGGAGTCCAGCATCAACGGCAGAGTGACATTTGTGACTAGGCGAGACACCAGTTCACGCATATCCTGCTCGCCATTGCGTCCTACATAATCCACATTCACATCCAGAATGTGTGCGCCTTCCCGCACCTGCGATCGGGCCACCGACACCAGACCATCCCAATCTTCCGCATTCAGCAGTTCCCGCACCTTCTTGGAGCCACTGGCATTCAACCGTTCGCCCACAATCAGGAAGGAGTTATCCTGCTCATAGGGCTGGGCTGAATAAATAGAAGCAGCAGCAGGAACATAATTGAAAACAGGACGGGGATCAAGAATTGGGGGTTGGGGATGGGGAATTGGGGATGGGGAATTGGAACGAGGGAAAATCCCTAATCCCTGATCCTTAATCCCTAATCCCTGGTTCCCCTTTCTCACTGGACGAGCTTTCGGCTTCAACGTCGCGGCTATTTCTGCCAGTTGCTGGATGTGTTCGGGGCGGGTGCCGCAACAGCCGCCGATTACCTGCACGCCCAAGTCTTCGACAAAGCGGGTGAGGGCCAGTCGCAGTTCCATTGGGGTGAGTTTGTAGTGGGCGTGACCACCGACGTTCTCCGGAATGCCGGCATTGGGAATACAGGAGATGGTGAAGGGGGAGTATTCTGACAGATATTTAATGTGGTCGGCCATGCGATCCGGGCCAGTGGCACAGTTCAGCCCCAGAATATCGATCGGGTAGGGTTCCAGAATTGCCAGCATAGC
Source organism: Leptodesmis sp. (assembly GCF_052746595.1). Taxonomy (NCBI): domain Bacteria; kingdom Bacillati; phylum Cyanobacteriota; class Cyanophyceae; order Leptolyngbyales; family Leptolyngbyaceae; genus Leptodesmis; species Leptodesmis sp. The sequence continues at coordinate 5,127 of NZ_JBRAGO010000118.1, read as the reverse complement.
GGTGACATCGGAACCAACCAGCATCGTTCCTTGAACTTCCATCGTCACCGAAACCATCAGCGGACGACGATCGCCTTTTTTCTGAAAAACTTCTTCAATGCCATTCAGGGCCGCTTTAATTTGCAACACATCCTGGCAGGTTTCCACGATGAACAGATCCACACCCCCATCCCACAAACCTTCTGCCTGCTCTGCAAAGGCGGCTTTCATGGTGTCGTAATCGATATGACCCAGCGTCGGCAGTTTGGTAGTCGGCCCCATAGAGCCTGCCACGAAGCGGGGTTTGTCAGGAGTAGAAAATTCAGCCGCCACCTGTTTGGCCAGTTCTGCGGCGGCTTTGTTCAGCTCGTAGGCGCGATCGGCCAGGTCATATTCCGCCAGCACAATGGAGGTGGCTCCAAAGGTGTCGGTTTCAATCACATCCGCTCCTGCTGCCAGGAAATCCCGGTGCACTTTGGCGACAGCCGTCGGTTTGGTATGAATCAAATATTCGTTACAGCCTTCATATTCTGGGCCGCCAAAATCCGCTGCTGTCAGGTTTTGCACCTGCAAGTTGGTTCCCATTGCGCCATCAAAGACAATGACGGGGCGATCGGGATGATAGAGACGGTCGAGAAAGGAGCTACGCATTGGTGTTCTGCAGAAATGGGGGAAAGTGATTTTCGATTTTGGATTTTCGATTGGTCAGGGTCGCTGTGAGGCAAGCAAGGGCGATCACCTGATTCAGGTAGATATTAAGAATAATTAAAAGTGTTCTATCCAGTCTATCGATCAGTGGAAGGTGAATCCAGGGGGGTAATCAATCCTTTATAAGGAAAAAGTCCATACTTTAACTGTTGAATTTGAGGAAGCGGGCTTCTGTTCAGGATGAGTCGTAATTTTTGAAGCCGCAAGAGAAGGCCGGTTTCTAGATCAGGAGTTGGCCTGGATGAAATCCATGAGTCCCTGATATTTGGGGGCGGCTTGCGGATCCTGGTTCTGATATTCCAGGGCACCCCAATTGCCCCATTTGCTGGTGCGAGCCACATCAACGAACTGGTTAAAGAGCTTGCCGCCGCTACTTTGCCAGGTGTTCAGGTAAATCCGGTAAACTTCCCGCATTTTGGGATGACGGTTGGCGGCGGCAAACAGTTGAGTGACTTGTGGTTCTTTTTCATCGGGAAATTGGTGGCTGGTCAGGTGGGGGCCACCTTCATAAGCAAACAGGGGTAAGCCAAACTGTTCAGTGGCAATCTTGTAGTTCTTGTCAATCATGGGTTTTGTGCCGCTGACAATCCCGGCCATGAGATTGTCCACCACCTGTTCCGGGGTTAATTTCAGAGTTTTGTCTACATTCTTGGGATCATTGAGGTCACTGTCGCCGTTTTTGTCCTGATCGTCACCGTCAAAGTAAGGGGCGATCGCATAGGCATCGGCCTGTTTGTAGGCATCTTTCCAGCCCAAAATCTGCTCTGCGGTCCAGGGGTTTGCGGCTTGTCCAGCCAGCACTCTCACTAACCGGGTTTTGCTCTGCGCCCCAAAAACCTGTGCAAAGATTTTGAAGATCTCAACGGAGCGTTCCGAGGAATACCGTAAAGCGGCTGTGTAATCGTTTTCATCCAACTTGCGAGCCATCCCCTGTTCGGAGACGTATTTAAACTGGGAAAACATCGTGTTCCAGGTTTCGTTGGAGTACTCAATGTAAGCTCTCAGAGAGGGATGCAGGCGATCGCGCACCATCTGGGCAAACTGCCGCACGAAATCGTCCGATGCCTTCGCGGGAATCGTAAACCATGGATCAATCTTGAGTGTGTTAGCTAATTGAATCAGGTACTCTAGGGCCACCCCTTTCTCACTGGCTTGCGTGGGAGAATTGGGAGTATTGCGATCGGCCCACTCCCTCACTTCCGAATTATTGGTGGCTCCCCAATCCATAAACCGGAGTGCCTTGAATTTTGCCAGCCGTTCCAGAAACAGGGGATGAAAAGGCTGGGATTGGTAGGTCTTCTCAAAACCGGGCATGATGAACCGAATGTTGCGAATCGGATTTTGCGGATTGGTTTCCTTGATTTGCAGGAAAATTCCCGCTCCGTCCGGCTTTACCTGCACCCGCATTCTGCCCGGAGATTGTTGGACTATTTTGGCATTGTCAAAGGCAAAGGTAATCTTGCCGTCTCCCTCATACAGCAAGGTGTACAAGCCTGCCGGATAGTGGGGACTATCAATCATCATCACCGTTTCTGCCCATTGCCCCGGTTCCAGAGCAGCGATCCATCCTTCAGGAGTCAGCTTTAACGTGCCCCCCTGACCAAATTCTGTACCCTCCCGCTGTGCAATCCAGGGTCGCGAGGTTTTGAACACATCCACAAACGGCCATTGTGTAGACCAATCTGCAATCCCGGTTAAGTTCACGCCGATCGTCGCCCGATTAGTTTGAGATTTAGCCAACCGCATTCCTGAATTTTGGGCGGTTTCTTGATCAGCCGTAATGCTGACGGAGCGGCTCTGGCTCACTTGGCTTACAGAGGGATCCGGTTTGTCAAATAGAGCCGTACTGTGACTCAGTAAGCCTGATCCGTAGGCGATCGCAATCCCAACCAAAAAAAGCGCTCCAATCACGATACAATGGCCAATCCGTCTGTTGAGATGTGTCATGATGCTTTGCTCGATTCAGCCTGGTAAACGGGGCGGAGGGTTAGAGATTAGGGATTGAGGCTTAGGGGGTGGGGCCGGGGATGAGGGAATTCATCCCATTACTTCTGCCAAGTGCTCCCTCGCACCATCATAACCAGCCTATGACAAACGTCCAGAGAGCACCCAAAGCAAGCAACCCATTCCTTCCTATAATGAAGATTTGCAACTAACATGAGGTTCTTGTTCCTGATAGATTTCGGACGCGACCCATGAAACCCGTAAGGGCGTAGCATTTTGTCAACAGCTACTAGATTGCCGCAAAAATTCTTGTCAGATGCTAAGCTCCTATGACCTCCTCCACCCGATTCCCAACTCCTAATTCCTAATCCCTACCCCCTATGTCTCGTGAACAACACCAAAAAGCAGAACCTCAAAGCACCCTGGAAGAAATTCGGGCTACGCGCCTGGAAAAGGTAAAACAACTGCAGCAGGCTGGGTATACGCCCTATGCCTACCGCTGGGAAGTGACTCATCATGCGGCTGACTTGCAGACTACCTATGCCGATCTCGCGAATGGGGAAGAAGTGGATGTGAAAGTGGCGATCGCCGGACGCATCACCGCCCGCCGAGTCTTTGGCAAGCTGGCCTTCTTCACGCTGCAGGATGAGACAGGCACAATTCAGCTTTACCTGGAAAAAAATCGAATTCAGGAGCAGATGGCTGCTGAAGATCCGGATGCCTTTAACCATTTGAAGCAGTTGACCGATGTGGGTGACATTATTGGGGCGATCGGCACCATCAAACGCACGGAAAAAGGGGAATTGTCAGTCTACGTCAACCGCTATACTATGCTGACCAAATCCCTGCTTCCCCTGCCCGATAAGTGGCATGGCCTGACCGATATTGCCAAACGCTATCGCCAGCGCTATGTAGACCTGATTGTGAATCCAGAGGTGCGGGAGACTTTCCGTCGGCGTGCCCTGGTCACCGCCTCGATTCGTCGCTATCTGGATCAACAAGGTTTTATTGAAATTGAAACTCCCGTGTTGATGTCAGAGGCTGGAGGAGCCGAAGCCCGCCCCTTCATCACCTACCACAACACACTGGAAATGAACTTTTACCTGCGAATCGCTACAGAACTGCACCTGAAGCGATTAGTTGTGGGTGGTTTTGAAAAGGTATTTGAACTGGGACGAATTTTTCGCAATGAGGGAATTTCGACCCGCCATAATCCGGAGTTTACAACGATCGAGGTCTACCAGGCCTATGCCGACTACAACGACATGATGGAGTTGACCGAAAATATTATCACTACGGCGGCTCAGGATGTTTTAGGAACACTCAAGATTACCTATCAGGGTGAGGCGATCGACCTGACTCCTCCCTGGCGCAGAGTCACTATGCATAAGCTGGTGCAGGAAAAAACGGGATTAGATTTTACCCAATTTGAATCTCTGGACGAAGCGAAACTGGCTGCCAAGCAGGCCGGATTGCAGGATATCGACAAATGCGAATCCATTGGCAAGCTGTTGAATGAAGCCTTTGAACAAAAAGTCGAAGAAACCCTGATTCAACCGACCTTTGTTCTGGATTACCCGGTGGAACTTTCTCCCCTGGCCAAACCCCATCGCTCGAAACCCGGACTGGTGGAACGCTTCGAGTTATTTGTGGTTGGCCGGGAAACGGCGAATAGCTTCTCTGAGTTAACCGACCCGATCGACCAGCGGCGACGACTGGAAGAACAAGCATCCCGCAAAGAAGCAGGCGATCTGGAAGCCCACAGTGTTGATGAAGACTTTCTCACAGCCTTAGAACAGGGAATGCCTCCCACCGGCGGATTGGGCATTGGCATTGATCGCCTGGTCATGCTGCTTACCGACAGCCCCAGCATCCGCGACGTAATTGCCTTCCCCCTGCTCAAGCCCGAAAAAACGGATACAGAAGAATGAATACGGAGGAATAAGGGCAGGCGGAGGATGGCCCGGATAGGGGGCATCGCCCCCTGAACGACTGCTCGATTAATTTACTCGATTAATTTACTCGCTGGCCAGGGCTAGATTATGGCGGGATAGCAGTGACTCAAACGGCCTCAGATTTTCGGGCCGGTAAGGAGGGAAGCAACTCTGCCACCGTTGGATTACGCTGTCATGGAACAGTGGCATATCTGAATCATCACCTTCAATGTGCCGCAGAAGTTTCCCAGTCAATGTAAAGATGCCTTTGATCGAGTTGTCAAACGGAACTGAATAGTCGGGTTGAATACCCCGCTCCACAGCATTTGGATCTAGATCGAGGCCCAAACCCAAAGCTTTAATTTGCTCCATCATCCACAGCAGTGCCCCATCAGATAAACCCCGTATTGCTTCAGTGCCGCCACCGACACAGCCATGATTTCCCGGAAACCAGACCTGACGCAGCACCTGTTTTGCATTGCCTTTGTTCCTATACATCGGTGTAACAGTGACATCCTCCCGACACCGATGCTACGCATACGGTGCGGGCTTCCCAAGATCG
>NZ_JBRAGO010000117.1:0-12703 GCF_052746595.1 Leptodesmis sp. | reverse complement strand
GGAGGAGAGGATGAGAGGGGGGAAAGAGGGGTGGGGGGGGAAGAAGTGAGGGAGGGAGGGAGGTTACGAGGAGGGAGATCGGCCTGTGGGGAAGCAGCAGGGGTGGGAGGAGAGACGCGATTAATCGCATCTGTACGGGGTGGGTGGGTAGAGAAATGGGTAGGTTCAGCTGGAATTTCCTGGCGTTGAGGTTTGCTGTTTGTCCTGGTAGTGTCTGATTTTTGGGGTTGGATGTATTTGCGGAGGCGGACGACTTCCCCAATCACAATTACACAGGGAGCAAGGGAGGCTTCAGCGGTTTTCGCCAGGATATTGGATAGGGTGCCTTCCCAGACCTGTTGATCCGGGCGACCTGCATAGCGAATGATGGCTACAGGAGTGTCAGGCGATCGTCCGTGACCGCGTAACCGCCGCACGATTTCTGGCAGGGTACGTCCTCCCATCAAAATCACCAGGGTTTCCATGCGGGCCAGCGATACCCAGGGAAGGGAATCCGGATTGTGAGCAGTGAGGACGGTGAAGCACTGGCTCAGGTCTGGATCAGTGAGGGGAATCCCGGCCAGCAGAGGAGCAACGAGAGCCGAAGACAGCCCAGGCAGCACTTCATACTCGCAGCCTGCCCTTCTTAAAGCTTTAATCTCCGATTCAGCCCGTCCGAAAATAAAGGGGTCACCATTCTTCAGCCGCACGACTTGCTTTCCCTGCTGGCAGTAGTCCACCAGCAACTGATTAATCTCAGACTGAGGCGTGCTGGGTTGGCCACCCCGTTTGCCCACATTCAGTTTCAGGCAACCCTCTGGAACCCCTTTGAGTAAGTCGCTGTCTACCAGCGCATCATAGACAACTACTTCCGCTCGACTCAATAACTCCTGAGCCTGTACCGTTAGATAAGCGGCATCTCCAGGCCCGGAACCAACGAGATACACTTTACCTGCTTGGTCTGCCATAGTTCTACCCAGAAGCCGCGTGATCATAATAATTTTGCTAAATCCTAGCCTAATCCGATAAGGTATCGTTGCAGCACTGGAGTTGGAGGGCAAAGCATGGAAATTGGCTTGATGGGCACGGGGTTAATGGGATTGCCAATGGCGGAAAGGCTATTAAATACGGGGTTTTCGTTGATTGCCTACAACCGCACAGCCGAAAAATTAGCTCCGCTGCAAGCCTTGGGAGCCACGATCGCGCCTTCTCCCCAACACCTAATCCAGGCATCTACTTGCATTATCCTGATGCTGACTAATGCTGAGGCAATTCGAGAAGTTGTGCTGTCGGCAGCCTGTCGTGCAGAATTGGCGGGCAAGACGGTGATTCAAATGGGGACGATCGCTCCTACGGAAAGCCGTGCCTTGCAAGCGGAAATTCTGGCGATTGGCGGCGATTACCTGGAAGCCCCGGTGTTGGGCAGCATTCCTGAAGCACAGAGCGGCAAATTGATCGTTATGGTGGGGGCCACTTCAGAACAATTTGAGCAATGGCAGGAAGTCCTCAGTTGCTTTGGCCCTAATCCTCGATTAATTGGCCCTGTGGGCGCGGCAGCAGCAGTTAAACTGGCTCTGAATCAGTTGATTGGTTCTCTGACTACGGCTTTTGCTACCAGCTTGGGATTTATTCAACGGCAGCACGCCAGTGTGGATCTATTTATGGAGATTTTGCGGGAAAGTGCCCTGTATGCCCCTACCTTTGACAAAAAGCTGCAACGGATGCTCGATCGCAACTACGAAAATCCCAACTTTCCCACCAAACACCTGGCCAAGGATATGGGCCTATTTCTCACGGAAGCCCAATCCCTGGGACTGAATCCCGAACTCGTGATGGCCGTTCAATCTATCCTGACCAAAACCCTGGAAATGGGCTTGGCGGATAAAGATTACTCAGCTTTGTTTTCATCTGTGAGTCAGGAGTGAATAAGTGAATAGTGGAAGGTGAGCAGTGGATGAGTAGGTAGGTGGCTCAACTCTCAACTCTTAACTCTCCCCTATACCGTTAATCGCTGCAAATTTTGATTGGTTCCAATTACCACCATGGCGGTTCCTTTTTTGAGGCGGGTGCTGGCTGGGGGATTGATTTCAAAGCGGCCATCATGGCTAACCGCTAACAAGTTCAAGCCATAAGTACTGCGTAATCTCAATTCAGCGATCGTCTTGCCATCAAATTCATCCGGTACCAGAATTTCCACGATGCTGTTATCGGGATCGAGTTCAAATCGTTCCAGAATGCCAGGTTGAATCAAGGAGGTTGCTAGGGCACAGCCACATTCATGCTCTGGAAAAACGACGTGATCGGCTCCTACTTTTTGCAGCAGCTTCATGTGGACTTCGGAAGAGGCTTTGGCAACGACGTGGGGAACGCCACCTTCTTTCACATTCAGGGTGGTGATGATGCTTTCTTGAACGAAGTTGCCGATCGCCACAATCACCGTATCCTGCTCAAAAATTCCCGCTTCTCTGAGGGCTGCTGGCTGGGTAGAGTCCAACTGACGAGCATAGGTGGCAATCTGGTCAGACAAAATTTGCGCCACTCTCGCCTCATTGGTATCCACACAGAGGACATCGTAGCCCTGCCGACTTAATGTTCCAGCAACGGCTCTACCAAAGCGTCCTAAGCCAATTACCGCAAACTGTTTGCTTTTTTTGCTGGCCCGCAGACTTTGAAAGAAGTTTAAGGAAGATAGATTAACCAATGGCCATTCGGCACAGACTTTCCAGAGCCAGGAAACCGTGCCGCCTCCTAAAAGTTGCTTCAGTCAAACATCTTAAGATAGAGAGATTTACTTTAATCTAAAGTAACAGAATGTGATTAAGCGAAGAAATCGGTTTTACCCAACCAGCAGGTTTTCTTCTGGATAGCGGACAAAACTGGGTTTCGGATCGCCCAGAGCCGCAGACATCAGTAATAACACCCCGACCCGACCAATATACATCGTTGCTACTAGCACCAATTTGGCAAAGGTAGAAAACTGAGCATCCAGGGTCACCCCAGTAGATAGACCAACAGTGGCAAAGGCAGAGACGACCTCAAATAGAATCTGGATGAAGTCAAACTCCGGATCGGATAGCGCAATCAGAATGGTCATCAAAATCACGAGCGCTAAAGACCCAACCACCACTCCAACTGCCTTGAGTACCAGTGATACAGGGATTTGTCGTTCATACAGGTATACTTCTTCCCGTCCCTGCAAAATTGCTTTGGTACAACTGGTTAATACGCGCAAAGTCGTTGTCTTAATGCCACCTGCGGTTCCTCCTGGATTGCCGCCAATGAACATCAAGGCGATCGTAATAAACAACCCGGCAGTGGTCATTTTGCCTACATCGATCGTGTTAAACCCAGCAGTACGAGAAGTTACGGATTGAAACCAGGCCGCCAGAATCTGAGTTTGCAAATCTTTCCCGGCTAGAATTCTGGGATTGCGTGATTCGACGAGAAAAAAGGCGATCGTGCCCAAGACTAACAAAATCAGGGTTGTACTAATAGCGACCTTGAAGTTGAGGGACAACACAATATGCCGTTTCTCTCGCGAAAGGCGTTCCCGCAACCACAGATACATTTCAAAAATGACATCGTAACCAATGCCGCCAAAAATAATCAGTCCAGGAATCACCAAATTCACTAAAAGAGAGGACTGATATCCAGTCAGACTGTCCGAAAATACACTGAATCCCGCATTGTTCCAGGCACTGACGCTGTGAAATAGAGCCAGCCACAAGCCCTGATCCAGACCATATTGGGGAACGAAGACTGGCAGTAGCAAAAACAGACCGCTAATTTCAAAAATTAGGGTGGTGGCAATGATTGATCGAATCAGTTGAGATACTCCCTCAATTCCCGTGCGATCGAGGGCTTGTTGAATCGCCACCTTATCTCGCAATCCCATACGCCGTCCCAGTAAAATCAACAGAAAGGTGGTAGCGGTCATATACCCCAGCCCCCCTACCTGGATCAGCATGATGATAAAAATATGTCCCCAGGTAGAAAAATACGTCGCCGTATCTACCACAATATGTCCAGTAACACAAACCGCAGAAGTAGCCGTAAATAACGCTACGATCAGGTTTTCCCAACTCCATCCCCCATTGGCGAGGGAGAAGGGCATAGCGAGTAACAGGGTGCCAATGCTAATTACGGCAAGAAACCCGAGACAGATTGTGCGGGAGACAGTCATTGGATCAAAAGTAAAGGTAAATTGAACTTGTCCGTGCTCAAAACTGCCGTTTCTCCAGAAGAATTCACAGTTTTATCGCTAGACTTGATTCCTGAAATCCTAGGCACTACATTTTTGCATCTTTTAATCTTTAAAATCCCCACCATGATTCGTTTGTCTACTGCTCCACTCAGCCTTACGGTTCTGCTTTTGGTTAGTGGTCTAGTTGGCTGCTCTGGACAATCGCTCTCTACCTCACCTACTCCTACCCCATCTGCTTCCCCTCAAGTCTCCTTCATCAGTCCAACGGCGACTCCACTCTCAGAAAAAGCCAGAGCCATCCAGGACTTGGAGCAGAAGCTTCAGGTTGATGTCTCAAAAACAGCGGCAGTTCCGGTGCGATCGGTCAAATGTCCAGCCAACATTAATCTGGAAACAACTAAAACCTTTACCTGTCAGGCCACTGCCGAAGGTAAAACCTTTCCGCTGGCCATTAGTTTTGAGAATAAAAAGAAGGGCTTGCAGTGGAGTACTAAGGATTTACTGGTCTTGCCCAAACTGGAAAAGAACATTCAGCAAGGCATCCAGGAGCAATTTGGGCTGGCTGTAAAAACCAACTGTGGCGGCAAAATTCGCTTAGCTAAACGCGGAGAAACCTTTGCCTGTAAAGTCACCGATGCCAAGGGCCAAACCTTGACCGTCAACGTCCGTGTGGATGACGAGAAAGGAAATGTGACGTGGAAACTATGACCAATACCTCATTACACTTGCCCCTTAACCAATCCATTCAGCAGTTTTATGATGCCTCTTCAACCCTGTGGGAGCAGATTTGGGGAGAGCACATGCACCACGGCTACTACGGTGCGGATGGCCAAGAGAAGAAGGAACGGCGGCAAGCCCAGATTGATTTAATTGAGGAATTGCTGCACTGGGGAAATATTCAGCAGGCTACCCAGATTCTAGATGTGGGTTGTGGCATTGGTGGCAGCAGTCTATACCTGGCAGAAAAGTTTCAGGCCGCTGTTACAGGCATCACCCTCAGCCCCGTCCAGGCCAACCGTGCCATCGAATGCGCCCAAAAACTCGGTATTCCCCTCTCATCTAGCCAGTTCTCTACCCCTCCACCCTCCTCTACTTCCACCGCTCAATTTCTGGTCGCCGATGCCCTCGATATGCCCTTTGCGGACGACTCCTTCGACCTGGTATGGTCTTTAGAGAGCGGTGAACATATGCCGGATAAGGCGAAATTCTTGCAGGAGTGCTACCGGGTCTTAAAACCGGATGGTACGTTGCTATTTGTGACTTGGTGCCACCGACCGATCGATCGACAGCCTCTAACGAATCAGGAGCAGCGGCACTTACAGGATATTTACCAGGTTTACTGCCTGCCTTATGTGATTTCTCTGCCGGAGTATGAAGCGATCGCTCAGTTCCTGAATTTCAAAAATACTCGCACTGCTGATTGGTCAACAGCCGTTGCACCGTTCTGGGACAGCGTGATTGATTCGGCTCTAACCCCAGAAGCCATTTGGGGATTGCTGCGATCGGGATGGACAACCATTCAAGCCGCCCTCTCCCTTAACTTAATGAAGCAAGGCTACGAAACGGGTCTGGTGCGATTTGGATTATTGACGGCGACTAAATGAGGGTAGAAATTTGAGATTATCCCGTACCTTTATAACCCCCCCTGTGGAGGACGGCTGCGTCCCCCATGCAGCGATTGCTACTTCTCGAACATTCTCCAATGCCTCAGTCCAGAAGCCAGCTAAACAGCCCTTCGACGGTCAAGATGAAATCCTCAGCAAATTCTGGGACTGGTAATCGCGCTTCCGGCGCATCGTAAACAGTGGTGGGTTGGTCTGGTAGATAAACAAACACAGACTTTTCGGCTGGATCAATCAACCAACCCATCTGAGTACCGTATTTCAGGTAATGCAGAATATTTTTCGTAACTTTAGTCTGGCTTTGGTCAGGCAATAGGATTTCGATGACCCAATCTGGGGCAGTAGAAAAAACATTCGCAATAGCACCCTGTTCTTGACGCGGGATTCTGTCCCACAAAAATACAGAAATATCAGGAACTAGCGATCGTTCCCCAAAGGTACAGCGCAATTCCGAAAAAGCGCGGGCAATTCGCTGCGGTTTGACCACAAGGTTGATGGCAGGGGCTAGCTCAGTTTGAAGTGCACTATGTTCCCCTTGTGGCATGGGTTTTTGAATAATCTGGCCATCAATATACTCGCTAGCAGGCTTTGTTTCTGGCAGTTTCAGAAACTCATCCAATGTCAAAGGTCGGACAGGAATCTTTACCATTTAAGGTTCTCTTGTCGATGCTATGCTCCAGACACCTCATTCCCATACCACTGAATTCTAGTGATTAGGGCATTGAACGGTAGTCAGACTGGTTCTGCTTTTTTCTCAACTTCTTCTGCTTGACCTTCTGCCGCACCAGTGCATAATCGATCGGGAAGCCAATTAAAGGAATGACTTGATACTGCCGTTCTTCTTCCAGTTTCTTGAGTTCTGTGTAGTCCACCCAGTGAATGCAGTCTACCGGACAGGTATCGATCGCTTCCTGGATCAATTCCTCCGGATCGCCGTCTTGTCTAACTACTCGCGATCGGCCATAGTCCGGCTCAATATAAAACGTATTACGGGCGACATGAGCACAGTGCTTGCAGCCAATGCAGGTGATTTCATCGACATAAACTCCCTTTTGGCGCAGCACTCCCCCCAATTCCGGCTCCAGTCCTGTGCGCTCTGGGGTATCTCGCAGCAAGCCACCCAGTTCTGGTTCTAAACCCGTACGTTCGGATTCGGGCTGGAAAGGAGCAGTAAAATCCGTCATAGGAATTGGCTCAGACTCAATAGTTTGTAATAGCAAGCAAGGGACAAACCATCAGAACCAGCCAAACCACAACGGCTGCTTGTCACAGATGCTCTGCCCCTCAAAACTGCTTGAATAGGGTTAACTCACTGCTTTACCTAAGTCAGGCATTATCCATAGCGATGCATTACGGCTACCGCCTAATCCATCCCACAATGCCACAAACTTAGGCACTCCAGCGCTGGAGAACCAGGCGGATAGAACCATCTTGATTTTGTTGCTGTTCAGTCACCTGGAAACCCCGCTGCATGGTTTCGCTCATCACGGTTTGGAAAGCATAGCGTTGAGTGACCTTGCTCAAGAAGCGATCGACGGTCAGAGGTTGATTCCAGAATTGCAGGTCAGCAACTAGCTCATACTCACTGCCATTCCAGCTAAAACCAATGTCATAGCCGTTGTCTTGTTCAATGGTGATATCAGCCTGACGGGTTTGCCCACGGTATCCACGAACCTGCTCTGGCCCTGGCTTCCAGTCAATTCCAAGATCAGTCAGAGCAGCCTGCAAGGAAGAGAGGTTACGAATCTGAGTTTTAATCTGGCTAAAGTGTGACATGGCGAATTCTAAACAAGCTGAAGATGGACAAAAGTTTTCAAGCGTTTACCACTCACTAAAAGTGGCATGGGTTGTTGCCGCAGCCGATTGTTCAACCTTCTGGGCAAAGTATTCCGAGGTCATCTCCTGGCTAAGGACTTGACCAAGCTGAGCCTCAATGGCGGCAGTCACCTCGGCGCAGGAAGCGCCAATGATACCTGTCACCTTCTCTTGCACCCGACCATCGGGGTAAATAATGAACTCCAGGGTTTCCATGCTTTCAACCAGCGAGTGTAGGTCTGGCAAAAACTCACACTTAACCAGTTCTGTCAAACCAGTTAACAGTGAAAATTTTTGAGTTCTGTCGGTTTAACTAACCGGGCTTAACCAACCCATCTTATTGCTAAGTTACATCCAGGCTAAAATCCCGAATGACGCAATAAAGAACCTTAACAATTTTTATAGTAGGGCGGGTAGATACTCATTTATTTGACAGTCTCTCTTAACTTTAGAGACTAGTCAAGACAAAGAAGGAAAAGGATTTAATTCATAAGGATTTACGAAAATAAGCCATTCAATAGGCTCTATGCTTAGGGAAGCAGCGATCGCGATACAACAAATGATCTTCTTCCAGCGCAAAGGATCTTTATGAAGATTCCCCAAGGTTGAGTTGGATAATAAAGGTTTGTTTGATTTGAGTGAAGTGAAACATGCTGCAACAATATATGACTGCGCCAGTGAATGGTGGATTGCAGAACCATTTGGCAGAACCCATCCGAGTCGGAGTACTGGGATTTGGTGGATTGGGGCAAGCTGCCTGCCGAGTACTGGCTCCTAAGCGAGAAATGCGTTGGGTGGCAGCGGCAGATCAAAAAGGATACGCCTACAACCCGGATGGGCTGAATGCTGATGCCTGTATTGCGGTCTATCAGTCTCAAGGAACGCTGGGATACCTGGGTAGGGAAGGCACCCTTTCTAGCGACAGTATTCGTGAACTAATTGAACAGGCCCGTCAGGTAGATGGTTACTTTCTGGCCTTACCCAATCTGCCTAATACCTTTATGGCTTCTGTGGCGGAGGAGTTTATTCGATCGGGCTGGCAGGGTGTGCTAGTGGATGCGATCAAGCGAACCAGTGCCGTTGAGCAAATTTTGGCCTTGTCGGAAGATCTGAAAGCGGCTGGTATTACCTATCTAACCGGATGTGGTGCCACCCCAGGGCTGTTAACGGCAGCGGCGGCACTGGCAGCCCAGAGCTACAGCGAAATCCATTGCGTGAAGATTACCTTTGGCGTGGGAATTGCCAATTGGGAAGCGTACCGGGCCACCATTCGGGAAGATATTGCCCATCTTCCTGGCTATACCGTGGAAAAAGCCAGAGCCATGAGCGATGCTGAAGTGGAAGCCTTACTAGACCAGACGCATGGCTTATTGACTCTGGAAAATATGGAACATGCCGATGACATTATGCTGGAATTGGCCGGAATTTGCGATCGCGATCGGGTCACGGTGGGCGGCGTGGTAGACACTCGCAATCCCAAGAAACCACTCAGCACTAATGTCCAAATTACGGGACGTACCTTTGAGGGCAAAGTCTCTACTCACACCTTTACGTTAGGTGATGAAACCAGTATGGCCGCCAATGTCTGTGGCCCTGCCTTTGGCTATCTGAAAGCAGGGATTACGCTCCATCATCGTGGCGTTTACGGAGTTCTGACTGCCGCAGAGGTCATGCCCCAATTTGTGCGATAGCAGCTGCTATCTTCCCCTGGGGGGTGAGACACCATAGTAATTACCTACAAACATAGGTAAAAATGGCTACACCCATTAGTGTGATTTTTTGAATCAACTGTTATACCTATGGCTCCCCCCATTCCCTTGGGCACCCTCCTACGGCAGCGATACCTGATTCAACAAGTGCTTGGACAGGGTGGTTTTGGCCGTACCTATCTGGCAATCGACCAGGAACGATTCGATGAACGCTGCGTGTTAAAGGAATTCTCTGTCCCTTACGAGGATCCAACCCTGATTCAGAAATCTCAACTTCTGTTTCAGCGGGAAGCCACCACCCTATATCAACTCCAGCATCCTCAAATCCCCCGCTTTTGGGCTGCGTTTGAGGAAGGTCAACGACTGTTCCTGGTACAGGATTTTGTGGAAGGCCCCACTTATCGATCGCTATTAAAAGAACGGAAGCAGCAAGGTGCCATATTTTCAGAGGCAGAGGTGCTGCATTTTCTGATGCACATGCTGCCTGTATTAAGTTATATCCACGATCGCGGCATTATTCACCGGGATATTTCTCCTGACAACATCATTTTGAAGGGTCAGGGTACGGCTCCTACTCCTGGCTTGCTACAGGCCGAAGCGGGTTTACCCGTTCTGATTGATTTTGGTGCGGTGAAGGAAGCGGCCACCCACTGGCCTCTCAATAGCACAACTACTCGGGTCGGTAAGGTTGGATATGCCCCTCCAGAACAACTGCAAACGGGACGAGTTTATCCCAACAGCGATCTGTATGCCTTGGCGGCAACCAGTTTTGTGTTGTTGACGGGTCAAGAACCGCGATCGCTGCTGGACAGTCAGACGTTGGAATGGAAGTGGCAACCCTATGCCAGCATCAGCGATGGATTAGCAGTCATTCTGTTGCGGATGTTGTCGGTGTATCCAGGCGATCGCTACCAGTCCGCACAGGCGGTTCTCCAAGACCTGCAACCCCTGATTGACCCATCCCAGGTGCTGACGGAACTGCAGCCGCCCAAGCTGAAACCGATCGAACTGCCAGCCAACTTGGGACAACATCGATCGGCCCATGCCTTTCCTTCGTCCTCTCATGCTTCTGCCCATCCTCAGGCCAACTTACTACCTCCTACGCCTGCTCCTAGTCCTGTCAAAACCCGTTCGCCCCAAACAATTTATAGAAAGACCGGGCAGCCATCGGTACGGAGAATGCGAATTGCGATCTTCACCGCTTTTTTGTTGGGTACAGCTTTGGCTGGCTCGTTCCTGTGGCGGGTGTTCACTGAGGCTCCGACAAACAATCGGGAGGTTTGGGTTTCCGGTGCTCGATTGCCGGAGTCAGAAGCCTCCCAAATTGTTGGTGTATCCGGTACGAATCCGGGGAATTTAGCGATTCAACCCTCTGCCAACAGTATTGGGGCAGGTAGTTCAGCTACCTCAAAAGCGGCTCCCCCTCAATCCATTCAGTTTCCTACTGGAAAGATTTCGACTGTTTTGCAGGGCAATTTGCAGCAATACAATGTGCAGCCCTACGTTCTACGAGCCTCTCAAGGTCAGATTCTAACGGCGACCCTAGATGGATCTGGAGTCGTGATGAATCTGCTGCGCTCCAATCAAGAAGGGGTTGATGCCGCTGCCTATCAGACTCGTAATTGGACTGGTTCCCTGCCTGCCGATGATAACTACTTGATTCAAATTTCTGGGACAGGCCCCTATACGCTGCAAGTCGCCGTCACACCGACCTCTCGACCAACTCAGGAAATGACCGAGCGCGTTTCCTTTGCCAAGGGCACCAATGGGACAACCGTGACTGGCAAAATTGCTCCCAATCAAATTCGCCGATACCTGTTAAAAGCCCATCAAGGACAGATTGTATTGGTGAAGGTGTTACAGGGCCAGGTGAGTTTAAGCGTGATCGCGCCCAACGGCGATCGGATTGGCGGCAGCACCACTACCAGCAAGGATTGGAAAGGCCGCTTACCGATGGAAGGAGATTACGTCATGGAAGTCTCTACCACCCAGCCCGGAGACTATGCTCTCTCGTTTGAGATTTTCTGAAGCTGGTCGTTGGTCATCGGTCATTGGTCATTAGTTGGTCGTTCGCAAAGGACAATCCAAAATCTAAAATCACGAGATTGTCAGCGTGTCCCCGTCTGCAACTTTGTTTCAGTCCCGTGGGCCGGCATTTGGAAATTGTGACCCATCCAACTTTCCACAGTGTGCTCAACGCCTTGTGGCATCAGAGGTTTAGGAACCAACGCCACCCTTCGTGGCTAAAAGAGTTTCTCTATTTCGTGCTCAACGCCTTGTGGCATCAGAGGTTTAGGAACTCTTTCTGGTGGTGTTAAAAGACTGCAGAAATCTCAGTGCTCAACGCCTTGTGGCATCAGAGGTTTAGGAACCCCCAATGAGTCAAATAATATCTGTCTTAAGTCCGTGCTCAACGCCTTGTGGCATCAGAGGTTTAGGAACCAGCGTCGCGGGGCCTTGCATCTTCACTTTGTGGTGGTGCTCAACGCCTTGTGGCATCAGAGGTTTAGGAACATCGCTGCTACCAAATAGCCTTATAGCAGTGCTTAGTGCTCAACGCCTTGTGGCATCAGAGGTTTAGGAACTAAGTCACAGGCAAAATCTGCCGCCTCGTTGATCAGTGCTCAACGCCTTGTGGCATCAGAGGTTTAGGAACTAGCTGGCAGTATTGGGCCTCCCTTGTAATCGGCGTGCTCAACGCCTTGTGGCATCAGAGGTTTAGGAACTTTCCTAAACCCACCAGCTGGAGAGGTGACCGGAAGTGCTCAACGCCTTGTGGCATCAGAGGTTTAGGAACACACACCAAGACGGCGTAATTTTGCCTGCTCCTGCTCAAGTGCTCAACGCCTTGTGGCATCAGAGGTTTAGGAACACACAGAGCCAGAGGGGAGGTCGCGACTTTTGCGCGAATGAGTGCTCAACGCCTTGTGGCATCAGAGGTTTAGGAACTCCATTCAAGCACTCATGTGTGTGGAGCTTACTATAAGTGCTCAACGCCTTGTGGCATCAGAGGTTTAGGAACTTCTGAGCCGTAGAGGAGCAGATCCGAGAAACTATGTGCTCAACGCCTTGTGGCATCAGAGGTTTAGGAACAGCGGTGGCTGAAATACCTGGGAAATGAGGCTCCTTGGGCACTTTTGCAAGTTATTCCAGTAATCAGGGTTACAAGTTCCATAGCTTTAATTCTACCTGAAGTTTGGTGAAGTTGAAAGCTAAGACCAGCAGTAAATACACCCTTTGCAAGCACCGGAAAGCCTTGAAGATCCGCTGCGAACCTTTACCTGACAAGCAGTTGAAGCTGTTAACTATTGAGGGGTTCGGGGAGCTATAAGTCCTGCGCTGTATGCGAAGCCTCAGCGTCGGGATACATGGAC